>JAGWBL010000032.1 GCA_021295935.1 Pseudomonadales bacterium | reverse complement strand
CCCCCCTTCCATTCCGCATTCGCCCCGGCCCTTGGACTCGCCCGGCCGGTGCACCGCGCCGAACGCGGGCGAGTCCCCGCACGCCGTCAAGAGGGAATAGCAACAGGAGATGAGCCTCAACTTCGGCGTCAAGCGCGAGGCCTCTGACATGGCGAGTGGATTGCAACGGCTCGAGGAAATCGGGGAACGGCTCAAGAGCGCTCATCTGCTTGACAAGAGCGCAGCATTCAATACCGCCAGGCTCGAGGCCCTAGAAGTGTCGAACTTGTACGAAGTGGCGCGCGCTACCGCAGTCGCCGCTCACGGGCGCACCGAAAGCCGCGGCGCTCATTCACGCATTGACTATCCGAACCGCGACGACGATCACTGGCTTTGCCACTCGCTGTTCTTCCGCGGCGAGAAGCGGATCAGGCGCCGAGCGGTGAACTTCGCGCCGGAGACCGTGCAGGCCTTTCCTCCGAAGGTCAGGGAGTACTGACAATGAGACTCAGCGTTTATCGCTACATCCCGCAGCAGGACGACGCTCCACGCATGCAGGACTATGTGGTGGAACTTCCGCCCAATCCCTACCTCATGGTTCTCGATGTCCTTGAACGTTTGAAGGAGCAGGATCCTACGGTTGCGTATCGGCGATCGTGCCGGGAAGGCGTTTGCGGTTCGGATGGCATGAACATGAACGGGGTCAACGGACTGGCATGCAAGACGCCCGTCTCCAAGGTCGCCAAACGGGGGAGGCTGGTCCTTCGGCCTCTTCCCGGACTGCCGGTGGTGCGCGACCTGGTGGTTGACCTGGAACCGTTCTATCGCCAGCTGGAACGCGTGCGACCCTACCTGATCAGTGACGTTCCTCCACCCGCGCAGGAGCGCCTCCAGTCGATCGAAGACCGTAAGAAGCTGGACGGCCTGTACGAGTGCATACTTTGTGCGTGCTGCTCGACGTCCTGTCCGTCGTTCTGGTGGAATCCGGACAAGTTCGTCGGTCCGGCGGGACTTCTGCAGGCGTATCGTTTCCTTGTAGACAGCAGGGACAGTGCAACTGCCGAGCGATTGAGCGAATTGGGTGATCCTCACAGCCTGTTCGGGTGTAGAGGAGTGATGAATTGCGTGAGCGTCTGCCCCAAGGGCCTGAATCCAACCGGGGCGATCGGGAAGATTCGCTCGATGATGGTTGCGGGCGCCGGCGACTAGGCCAGACCCGAGACCTTGATGGTCGGAGACTTGCAGAGGAAACCAAATGTCGAAATCAGAGTTTGCTGAACTGCAGCTGAGTTCACATCTCTCGGGAGGAAGTCTCGTGTACATGGAAGCGATGTACGAGCAGTATCTCGAGAACGCTTCCTCGGTGCCTCAGCAGTGGAAGCAGTACTTCGACTCGCTGCCGCGCCGCGCCGGTGCGGCCAACGAGTTTTCTCACACGCCGGTCATCGGCCACTTCGAGCGGCTCGGCCGCAATCGCCTCAAGGCGGTGCCTGAACGTGTGGCGACTGATGTGACCACGGAGCACGAACGCAAGCAAGTTCGTGTGCTCGAGCTCATGCACTCCTACCGGGCCCGGGGCCACCGAAGGGCGAAGCTGGATCCGCTCGGAGTCTGGACCCGTGCAGACGTGCCCGATCTGGATCTCGAGTACCACGGACTGTCTCAGGCCGACCTGAGCACCGTCTTCGAAACCGGACACGACTCCGCGTTCAAGGACAACAAGGCGTCGCTCGAGGAAATTCTTTCGGCGCTTCGCGAGACCTACTGCGGCTCGATTGGCGCAGAGCACAACTACATCACCGACAAGAGCGAACAGCTCTGGATCCGCAATCGCCTGGAAAAGGTCCGCGGCAATCCCCAGATCGAACCGGCGATGAAGCGTGTCATTCTGGACCGGCTGACGGCTGCCGAGGGACTGGAGAAGTACCTCCACAGCAAGTTTCCGGGCAGCAAGCGATTCGGACTGGAAGGGGGCGAGAGCCTGATCCCGATGATCCACGAGCTGCTGCGTCAGTGCGGCAAGTGGTACACCAAGGAAGCGGTAATCGGCATGGCGCACCGGGGACGCCTCAATGTTCTCGTGAATGTGCTCGGCAAGAATCCCGGAGAGCTCTTCGACGAGTTTGCGGGAGTCTTGCCGGACGGCGATTACCTAGGTGACGTCAAGTACCACCAAGGGTTCTCGTCAGACATGGAGACACCCGGCGGGCACATGCACGTGGCGCTCGCGTTCAATCCATCCCATCTGGAAATCGTGAATCCGGTCGTTGAGGGCTCGGTGCGTGCCCGACAGGACCGAAGGGGAGATCGAGGCGGCCAGCAGGTCGTCCCCATCCTCATCCATGGCGATGCGGCGATCGCTGGCCAAGGGGTGGTCATGGAGACTTTCCAGATGTCCCAGACCCGCGCCTACAAGACCGGGGGCTCCATACACATCATCATCAACAACCAGATCGGCTTCACCACGCATCGCCGGGACGATGCCAGGTCCACGGAGTACTGCAGCGAGATCGCGAAGATGGTCAGGGCGCCGATCTTCCACGTCAACGCGGACGATCCGGAAGCGTTGGTTTTCGTGGCGCAGATCGCCGTGGAGTACCGGATGGCGTTCGGCAAGGATGTCGTGATCGACATGGTCTGCTATCGCCGTCGTGGACACAATGAGGCCGAAGATCCGATGAAGACGCAACCGATCATGTATCGGCGGATCAAGAACCACCCCACGACGCGGGAACTCTACGCCAAGCAGCTCATCCAGGAGGGAGTCGTCACCCAGTCCGAAGTCCGGACCTTGGCAAGCTCGATCCGCGACAAGCTCGACCGCGGCGAGAGCATCGCGCTGGACATGGTCAGCGAGCCGGACTACGGTGCGTTCGTCGATTGGCGTCCGTACATTGGCCACCATTGGAAGACGTCGGCGGTCACCAAGTTTGATGGCGACGAACTCGTCAAGCTCACTGAACGGGCGCATGAAGTTCCGGACAACATCGTCCTGCATCCGCAGGTGCAGAAGATCTACGACGACAGGAAGCGCATGGCCAGGGGGGAAGTTCCAGCAAACTGGGGCTTCGGCGAAACCATGGCCTACGCCACCCTCCTGTCGGAGGGTCACAGTGTTCGACTGGTCGGCCAGGATGTCGGCGTCGGCACCTTTTCCCATCGGCACGCATGCGTTTACTGTCAGGAAACGGCTGAGCAAGTCGTTCCTATGACGAAACTGACCAATGAGGCGACGTTCTCTGTTTATGACAGTCTGCTGTCCGAAGAGGCCGCTTTGGCGTTCGAGTACGGATACGCCACCACCACGCCCAAGACCCTGGTGATCTGGGAAGCGCAGTTCGGAGACTTCGCCAACGGCGCTCAAGTGGTGATCGACCAGTTCGTTTCCAGTGGCGAGGCGAAGTGGCTGCGCATGTGCGGACTGGTCATGCTTCTTCCTCACGGTTATGAGGGCAGCGGGCCTGAGCATTCCTCTGCGAGGCTGGAGCGATACCTGCAGCTATCTGCGCAGGAGAACATGCAGATCTGCATCCCGACCACGTCGTCCCAGATGTTTCACATGCTCAGGCGACAGGCCATCCGGCCGTTGCGCAAGCCGTTGATCGCTTTCACGCCCAAGAGCTTGCTCCGTGAAAGGCTGGCGGCGTCTGAGCTTGCGGAGTTCACGAACGGCAAGTTCCAGACGGTGCTGGATGACTCCGGAGTGCAGAGTCCTGATGACGTGGAACGTTTGGTGCTCTGTTCCGGAAAGGTGTACTACGATCTGCTCAAGCGGCGCGCGGAAGCCGGTGTCGAGCAAATCGCCTTGGTCAGGATCGAGCAGCTGTATCCGTTCCCGAAGGAGGCCCTCGCTCGAACGCTACGCCGCTACAAGCATCTTGGCGCCGTGGTGTGGTGCCAGGAGGAGCCGAAGAACCAAGGCGCTTGGTACCAATCCAAACACCACTTCCAGAACTGCCTTCGCGACCAGGACAATCCAGCTGAACTCGTGTATGCGGGTCGACCGCCGTTCGCAGCCACTGCAAGCGGCTACATGAAGATGTACCTGCGCGCGCAGAAGGACCTGGTGGAAGCGGCGCTGTTCGAATGAGGAAGGAGAAGCGCGAATGCAATTCGAAGTGAAGTCTCCGACGTTTCCGGAGTCCATCACTGTCGGTTTTCTTGCGCACTGGCACAAGAGCGCGGGCGAAGAGATCGAGCGCGACGAACCGCTGGCGGACATTGAGACGGAAAAGACAACCATAGAGATCGTGGCCCCGGTGAGCGGGACTGTCATTGAGCTGTTGAAGGAATCCGGAGACGAAATCGGCGACGAAGAGCGGATCGCGACCATCGAGGCCTCCGCCGCTGACGTCAGGGGTGCGTCCACGGAAGTGGCACGCCCTGTCGAGCGAGCGAGTTCGCCTCCGCAGCCAGCGCCTTCGCAGCTCTCGTCGCCAGCTGCGCGAAAGCTGGCGGAGGAGGAGGGAATCGACTTGAGCGAGGTGAAGGGATCCGGTCGGGAAGGGCGCATAACCAAGGAAGACGTTCGAAGGACAACGGAGTCTGCGCGCAGCAAGACGTCCGAGACGTCGAAGCAGGAAATTAAGCCGCCACCCGGCCGGACGGTAGACGAAGGCGATCGTGTCGAGCGTCGCGTGCCGATGACCCGACTGCGCCAGACCATAGCAAAGCGCCTGGTCGAGGCTCAACACAATGCCGCGATGCTCACGACATTCAACGAAGCCGACATGTCTCCCATCATGGCGATGCGTCGGCAGTACCAAGAGGAGTTCATGAAGCGGCACAACGGCACGAAGCTCGGATTCATGAGCTTCTTCGTGCGTGCGTCCGTGGAAGCCCTCAAGCGATTCCCGTCTGTCAACGCTTCCATCGACGGCACGGATGTCGTCTATCACGGTTTTTTTGACATCGGTGTCGCGGTGAGCACGGACCGCGGACTGGTGGTGCCCGTGGTGCGCAACGCGGACGCTTTGGGTCTGGCCCAGATCGAGGACCAGATTTCCGACTACGGCTCGAAGGCCCGGGAGAATCGCCTGGCCATCGAGGAGATGCAAGGGGGGACGTTCACCATCTCCAACGGCGGGGTGTTCGGCTCGTTGTTGTCCACTCCGATCCTGAATCCTCCGCAGAGCGCCATCCTGGGCATGCACAAGATCCAGGACCGACCGGTGGTCGTCGACGGCGAAATCGTCATTCGTCCGATGATGTACTTGGCTCTTTCCTACGATCACCGGCTCATAGATGGCCAAGAGGCGGTTAGCTTCCTGGTAGCGCTCAAGGGCATGATCGAGGATCCTGCTCGCGTCCTGTTGGAACTGTAGCGCTCGAACTCATGAGCCGTGAGTTCGACGTCGTGGTCGTTGGGGCAGGTCCGGCCGGCTACGCAGCCGCCATCCGGTCAGCCCAGCTCGGCATGTCCACTGCATGCGTGGACAAGAGCGTCCAAAAGAACGGCGAGCCGACACTTGGAGGCACTTGCCTGAATTGGGGCTGCATTCCGAGCAAGGCCCTGCTCGATGCCACTCATCACTACGCAATCTTGCGAGACTTGGGTGACATGGGGATCGAAGTGGACGGGTGTCGCATGGACATCCCCAAGATGATCGCCCGAAAGGACGCCGTGGTGAGGCAACTCACAAGCGGCATCACCGTGCTGTTCAAAGCCAATGGCGTGAAGCACCTGCCTGGAACTGGCACTCTCTTGGGTGACGGGAGAGTGCGTGTCGTGGAGCACGACGGCAAGTTTCGGGAGTTGAGGGCGTCGAACATGGTTCTCGCTACCGGTTCGACGCCCATCGAGCTTCCGTCGGTTCCCATGGACGGCCAGCACATCGTCGACTCCACGGGAGCGCTGGAATTCCAGGCGGCTCCCAAGCGACTTGGCGTGATCGGGGCTGGCATCATCGGACTGGAACTTGGGAGCGTCTGGGGAAGGCTGGGCTCGGAGGTGGTGGTGCTTGAAGCCCTTTCCGAGCTTCTACCCGCTGCGGACGAGAGAGTGGGAAGGGACGCAAAGCGGATCTTCAAGCGCCAGGGCCTGGACATCCGACTTGGTGCGACGGTCATAGGCGCGGCAGTCGACAACGGAGAGGTCACGGTCACCTATGCCGTGGGAGACAAGGAAGACCGTCTGGTGGTGGACAAGCTGATTGTGGGAGTCGGCCGAAAGCCGCTCACCCGGGATCTGTTCACGCCAGAAGCCGGAATCGGCTTGGACGAACGGGGTTTTGTATCGGTTGACCAGAATTGCCGAACATCCGCATCGGGCGTATTCGCCGTCGGAGATGTCGTGCGGGGTCCCATGCTTGCTCACAAGGGAGCGGAAGAAGGAATCATGGCGGTGGAGAGAATCGCTGGCCACAAGCCGGTTGTCAACTACCACGCCATTCCCTCGGTCATCTACACGCATCCGGAAATTGCATGGGTGGGCAAGACTGAGCAGGAACTTCGATCGGACGGCGTGCCCTATCGGAGTTCGGTGTTTCAGTTCGGGGCGAGTGGCAGGGCTCTTGCAGCCAACGACACCTCGGGATTCGTGAAGGTGCTGGCCCACGAGAAGACCGATCGCATCATTGGAGTGCACATCCTCGGCCCGTCGGCGTCGGAACTGATCTCTGCCGGGGTCATTGCCATGGAATTCGAAGGAAGCGCTGAAGATCTGGCCCTCACCATGTTTGCCCACCCAACCCTTTCCGAGGCTGTTCACGAGGCGGCGTTGGGAATCGCGGGAAATGCGATTCACATGGTCAATCGCAAGAAATCGTGACACGACTGGGGTCGATTTCTCCTTGAATTCTCCTGCAGGATAGCGGTGAATTGAATCTCCACGAGTATCAAGCCAAAGCCGTGTTCAGGGAGCACGGACTTCCCGTACAGGAGGGAATCGCATGTAGGACCATAGAAGAAGCGACGCAGGCTGCGCGGACGCTTGGAGGGTCGTGCTGGGTCTGCAAGGTGCAAGTGCATGCCGGGGGGCGCGGAAAGGCGGGTGGAGTCAAGCTCACGGATCGTGTCGAGGACGTGACGGCGTTTGCCGAAAAATGGGTGGGGCAGCGCATCGTGACTGCGCAGACGGACGCCGCGGGCCAGCCGGTCGACGTGATCTACTTGGAGCGCGGCATAGGAGTAGGGCGCGAAATCTACCTTGGCATGTTGATAGACCGTGCTGCCGAGCGTGTGGTGGCGATGGCGTCCTCGGAAGGAGGCATGGATATCGAGACGATCGCCGAGACCCAGCCGGAGAACATCTTCAGAAAAGAACTGGATCCCCTGATCGGAGCCCAGGCCTGGCAAGGGCGAGACCTGGGATACAGGCTCGGCTTCGAAGGCGCCCAGAACCGGGTGTTCACGAAGCTCTTCCTGGACTTGGGCAAGCTGTTTCACGAATGCGATGCGTCGCTGGTCGAGATCAATCCGCTGGTCGTCACCAAGGAGGGCGAGATCACTTGCCTCGACGCCAAGATGGCCATTGACGGCAATGCGGCGTTCCGGCAGGAAGCCCTGTTTCGGAAGCAGGATCCGAGACAAGTGGACCCGAGGGAGGCGGAGGCGGCCAAGTTCGGACTCAGTTACGTGGCGCTCGATGGCAGCATCGGGTGCATGGTGAACGGCGCGGGGCTCGCCATGGGGACCATGGACACGGTGAAGCTCGCGGGCGGGACTCCCGCGAATTTTCTGGACGTCGGCGGCGATGTCACGGTCGAAGCCGTGAGCGAAGCGTTCCGCATCACTCTGTCCGATTCGAAGGTGCGGGTGTTGCTGATCTACGTCTTTGGCGGCATCGTTTCCTGCGAGACGATTGCCTCCGGGATCATGTCAGCAGTTGAGGAGAAGGAGGTCGCGGTGCCCGTGGTCGTGCGTTTCGACGGCAACCACGCGCGTGAGGGAGCGCAGATCCTGGCCGCGAGCACGCTTGACATCAGCGTCTCCGAGCAGCTCTCCGACGCGGCTAGGATGGCGGTGGAGCTGGCCGCGTGAGCATTCTGGTCCATGGCGAAACCTCGGTCGTCTGCCAAGGCATCACCGGTCGGACTGGAACCTACCATTCCGAACAGGCCCTCGCGTACGGCACCAAGCTAGTCGGTGGAGTGACGCCGGGCAAGGGAGGCTCCGTGCATCTCGGATTGCCGGTGTTCAACACGGTCGCTGATGCCCTGGAGCATACCGGGGCCACGGCGTCGGTCATCTATGTCCCTGCCGCGTTTTGCCGCGACTCCATTCTGGAGGCGGCAGCTGCCGGAGTGGAACTGATCGTCTGCATCACGGAGGGCATCCCGGTGCTCGACATGATCGAGGTACGCGAATGCCTCAGGAGAACCGGCTCCCGATTGATCGGGCCGAACTGTCCAGGGGTGATCACGCCCGGCGAGTGCAAGATCGGGATCATGCCGGGTTCCATCCACATGAAAGGCAGGGTGGGCGTGGTTTCCAGGGCGGGCACCTTGACCTACGAAGCGGTCAAGCAAACCACCAACGTCGGGGCTGGTCAGTCGACTTGCGTCGGAATCGGCGGAGATCCGATTCCGGGCACAACGTTTTCCGAGGTGTTGGAATTGTTTGAGCAGGATGTACAAACCGAGGCCATCGTGATGGTCGGCGAGATTGGTGGATCAGCGGAAGAGGAAGCTGCGGTGACCATCCGACAACAGGTCACCAAGCCCGTGGTCGCCTATGTTGCTGGCGTGACGGCGCCGAAGGG
>JAGWBL010000031.1:8908-10857 GCA_021295935.1 Pseudomonadales bacterium | reverse complement strand
TGTTGCGTACTACCGCTGGACCCAGTGGTTGTACGTTACCCTCTTCAAGGCAGGCTTGATCGAACGCCGGGAGCGGGCTGTGAACTGGTGTCCTTCTTGCATGACCGTTCTGGCGAACGAACAAGTCATTGACGGACGCTGCGAACGATGCGATGCATCCGTTGAAACACGCAAGTTGCCGCAGTGGTTCATCAAGATCTCTCTGTATGCCGAACGACTGCTCGCCAACCTGGAGACCCTCGACTGGTCCGAGACCACGCGCAAGGCGCAGGTCAGCTGGATCGGCAAGAGCGAAGGGGCGGAGGTGGACTTTCAAGTCGTCGGAACCGCTGACGTCATACGGGTGTTCACGACTCGTCCGGACACGCTCTTCGGCGCTACCTACATGGTTTTGGCGCCGGAGCACGAACTTGTCGAAAGGATCGCAGGCTTGTCTGTTCGCACTCAAGTCCTTGAATACGTGGATCACGTGGCGAAACGGGATCTCGTTCAGCGCAAGAAGGAGGGCGAGAAGAAGACTGGCGTGTTCACCGGCGCCTACTGCGTGAATCCTGCCAACGGCCGGCAGATACCGGTGTGGGTCGCAGACTACGTGCTTGTGGAGTACGGGACGGGTGCGATCATGGCCGTGCCTGGTCACGACGAACGGGACTTCGAGTTTGCATCGACATTTGACCTGCCGATCGTTCGCGTGATCGCCGGCCCCGGCGAGAGCGCCTCAACTCCGCTGAACGAAGCGTACACCTCGGACGGCGTGCTCGTGAACTCGGGCGGGTTCGACGGTCTCGATGTCGCGGAAGCCAGGGCCGCGATTGTGGCCAGTCTCGCGAAGCACGGTCGCGCGAAGGCGACGGTCAGCTACCGACTGCACGACTGGTGCATATCGCGACAGCGATATTGGGGTCCTCCGATTCCCGTCATCCATTGCGAGACCTGCGGGACCGTGCCAGTTCCGGAGGAAGAGCTGCCTGTCGAGCTTCCTCGACTGGACGACTATCGGCCTGACGAGTCAGGACTGAGTCCGTTGGCCCGAGACCAAGACTGGTGTCGCGTAGACTGTCCCGAATGCGGGGCGAGAGCGCGTCGCGATACCGACGTGTCCGATACGTTCCTGGACAGCGGCTGGTACTTCTTGCGCTATCCATGCACTGACACCAGCGACGCCGCTCTGGATCCGGAACTGATCCGCAAGTGGTTGCCGGTGCACTGCTACATCGGCGGCAACGAGCATGCAGTGCTGCACCTGCTGTACGCCCGATTCCTCACGATGGCCCTGTGCGATCTGGGCCTGATCGAATTCGAGGAGCCCTTCGTAAAGTTCAGGGCGCACGGATTGCTCGTTCGCGATGGAAAGAAGATCTCCAAGAGCCGGGGCAACGTCGTGATCCCCAAGCCCATCATCGACGAGTATGGGGCCGACACCATGCGCCTCTACCTCATGTTCCTCGGACCCTACGAACAGGGTGGGGACTTCCGTACGGGCGGCATCCAAGGTCCGCACGGGTTCCTTCGACGGCTTTGGCAGTCGGTCGCGCAAGCGTCGGATGAACCGGGGGACGCCAAGCTGATGCAGGCATTGCACAAGACGATCAGGGCCGTGCAATGCGACACGGAGAGTCTCCAGTTCAACACCGCCATCGCCGCGATGATGGAGTATCTGAACTTGGTGCGTGCCGGGGGACGGAGACCCAAGAGGGGCGAGGTGGAGCCTCTGGTGGTGCTGGTGTCCCCGTACGCGCCGCACATTGCGGAGGAACTCTACGAGCGATTGGGCAACAACGGCGGCCTTTTCGCCAGCGCTCGATGGCCTGTGTTCGACGAGGACCTGACACGCGTGAAGATCATTGAAATCGGTGTTCAGGTGAATGGCAAACGGCGTGGATCCATCGAGATTGCTCCGGATGCCGACGAGGAAAGCGCAGTCGCAGCCGCGATGGAACATGGCAATG
>JAGWBL010000031.1:0-8689 GCA_021295935.1 Pseudomonadales bacterium | reverse complement strand
GGCGGTTCCAACTGTCGGTCCTGGTTTCGGTGGTGGGTTCTGAATCCACCGGAATTGAACGCGTATTCCGCTCGCAACTGAGGAGGCCGTTGGGGGGAGGGCAGGGAATTGTCGCCCAGGACAGGTGGTTTCGGATCCACGTCTCGAACGAAACCATGCATCGACGAGTATCTGCATCTGATCCTGACGGGCTGGCTGGTGAGTTTGAGCTGACTCTGTCCGTGGAGGCGAGATTCTCTGAGCGATGGGGAGACGAATCCGAGGCGATCCACGAACTGGGCCAGAGGACGTTCAGCACCACGCGGCGATTTGCCGCAAATCGTCATTCGGTGCTTGCTTCGGAGGCGGAACAGAGTGCGTTGGCCACGGAGATGCGACGGGAGCTAGCGAGCCGCATTCTCGAGTGGCTGATCTACCTCCGTGACCATCGATCATCACGAACGACGGCACCGACGCAGGAAATCTCGGTCGAGTAGTTTGGAGACCGTGCGACTCCGGATCGTCGTGGCTTGGAGAAGCCTAGGCTACCTGTTGACTTGGATTCACCTCACGTGGGTGAAGGTCGCTCGGCTCCGGATCCCGGTTCGTGAATCATCCGCTCGATGATGTTGCAAGGTCTCGACGAACCGCGTCTCGAATGTTCGGGGGCGCTCCGTGAGTCGGTGCGGCTGAATTCTGTGCTTCGGCAATTTGATCTCCGTGATGGCAAGGTTGCTTGCGGACATTTCCCTTGCACTGAAGCGGAAGGCTTCGCATTCTTGGCGCAATTCGATGCCGTGGGAAGGAGGGTGTCGCTGCATCGGGTCAGGGTTGCCGAGGCGCATCCGGACCCCCCGGTCAGCTCTTGCAAGGGATGGCCTGCAGCAGGCAACGGGGAGGATCGGAAGCCGGTTCGACTATGAAGTCGCGGCATGCTTGCTCGCGCACTGCGAACGACAGACGCTGACGAGGGTTCCAGGGAGCGTCCAGAAACGCCTGGAGCGATTTTCAGGCGCTTTCGGAGTTGCTCTGCCGCGCCGACGCCTGGGCCGGTCCGCTCGAGCCCGATGAATTACGTACGAAACCTCGCCAGACCCTGCGCCGACGACGGTGAAATGGTCAGGTTTGTCTCTTCCGGTTCTTGGAGTTGGTGACGGAGAAGCGACGTGGGCGCCCTATTCGCGCGATCCGGTGTCGGGGAAGTCGAAGTAGGTGTCAGGGAACGGTTCGTCCCGAAGGGTGAAGTGCCACCACTCCTGCGGAAAGTGGGAAAAACCCTCGGACTGCATCACACGCTGAAGCAGGGCTCGGTTGGCACGTTGAACGGGAGTGACCTTGGAGCTGTCGGGCCACGAGATCGAATCGAAGTAATCGTAGGGGGACCCCATGTCGAGTTCGACCACGCTGCCGTCCTCTGTCCTGAAGACGATGGTCACGTCTACGGTGCTCCCGCGTGAATGGCTTGAGCGTTCCGCGATGTATCCCCGCTCGAACAGTTCGCTCTTGGGGACTTCCGGGTAGAACCGCGACTTGGTGCGCTCGTCGTCGAGGTCGGCCGCCCATCGAACGAAGTGATCAACTGCGCGTTGGGGTCGGTATGCATCAAAGACCTTGAGTCCTAATCCGAAAGTCTCCAAGTAGGCCTGGACCCTGTTCAACGCCTCCGCTGCTTGAACGGAAAGAATCGCGCGGCCGTGCTCATAACCGTCGATCGGCGCTCCAACAAAGTTGTTGTTGGTCGTGTAGCGAAGATCGAGCTCCAATCCGGGGATTGCCTCGTCGAGAAAGGCGAAACCCTCAGGGATGTCTGGATCGGCACCATCTTCGGCAGCAGAGGCTGTGAACGCGAACAGCACCAGTGCCGCAGCGAGCGTCGAGTGGTTGAAGTGAAACATGGGTCCTCTCCTTTTCGGAGCAAACGGTAGTTCTGGATCAGGATGCGGATCGAGACATCGAGTTGCCGCAATCATGCATCCTTGGCAAGTCTGCGCATTCGCCGTTCCGGGGTTCATCGCGGTGCGAGGAGAGAGCGTGGCGGCCGAGCAGCGGCTCCAGATTCAGAGCAACCACAATCGCGACGCATGGTACGGGCTCCACAGCACACCCGGTCTTGCCAACGGTGTCCGGCCAGATCGATCTTGACCTCGGAGATGCTGCGAAAGCCATCGCATCCGAGGCGACGCAAGACGCGAGTGATCGAATCTGCGGAGGTCAGGCTCACGCGATCGGCAGCAACTTCCCACACGTCACTCTGCCAAGCAAGTTCGCGCCAAGGCAATGAGGGACCGTTTGCCAAGACGAGAGACACTGCACGTTAGAATTCCAATGCCGAAGGAAATCCGTCAGTGGAGGAAGCGGCAACCCGCGTCGTTCCTGCGAGAGGGTAGCGGTCTGGAGCATTCAGCAAGGTCTGGTTAGTGTGGAGGTGACCGCGAGCGTCTTTGAGGGCGACTGCTTGAACGTTCTGAGTGACGGACGCGTCCGGCCGAGATCAGTGAACTTGATAGTCACCTCACCGCCGTACGCGGACCAACGATCGGGTAACTACGGTGGCATTCCTGCTGACGAGTACGTTTCCTGGTTCTTGCCGCGCGCCCAAGCGTTCAAGAACTGCTTGACGACAGACGGCTCATTCGTGCTGAACATCAAGGAGAAGGCGGTCGGCGGCGAGAAGCATCCGTACGTATACGACTTGGTCCTCGCCATGCGTCGTCAACAGGGCTGGCGTCTGGTTGACGAGTACTGCTGGCACAAGAAGAACTGCTATCCAGGCAAATGGCCAAATCGATTCCGAGACTCGTGGGAGCGCCTGCTGCATTTCACGATCAGCCCGAAGTTCAAGATGCATCAGGAAGCGGTCATGGTTCCAATGGGCGATTGGAAGCACGCCCGCCTGCGCAACCTGTCGGATACGGATCGCACACGCGACGAATCCGGCAACGACAACGGATTCGGCAAGCGCGTACAGAACTGGATGGGTCGTGACTTTGCCTATCCGACGAATGTCCTGCACTTGGCGACTGAGTGCGGATTCAAGGGCCATCCAGCGGCGTTTCCGAAGGCATTGCCGGCCTGGTTCATCAAATTGCTCACGAATCGAGGGGATTTGGTCCTTGACCCGTTCGCGGGAAGCGGCACAGCGCTCTTGGCCGCGCTCGAGGAGGGTCGAAACGCGATCGGGATAGACAATGAGCCGAAGTACTGCGCGGCTATGTCCAAGACCTTGGTGAGGCGTCACGCCGTCGCGTAGCTGGTGGAAGGAGGCTGACGCCGGGCAGCGGCTGGCACTCCGGGAGTCGAGAGGATGCTGCCGTCAGCCGTCGCGATAGGTCAAGCGAACCGCATCCAAGGTCAAACGCTCTTCAGACTTGTGCTGGACAACCACTCGAACTTCTCCAAGCTCCAGTTCGAAATTGCCAATCATGTTCCAGCCGACCTCACCCTTGCCAGCGGCGAACTCCGCTGATTGCTCTGAGCCTGCATTGGCGATGACAAAAACCAACGGCACGTCGGAGTCCGCTCCCTTGCCAGTGCCAAGGGACAACTCGATCTCACTCGGACCGCCCCTGCTACGCGCCTGCCTGCCTGGAAAGTGGTATTCCAGCTCCCAAGTCCCGGCGAACGGAATCTCGGCGGCAAACGCACCCCTTGCACCGATGGTCTTGGCGGGACTCTTGACGTGGGTCTGTCGGTAGCGGCCAAAGCTCAACGGAGACTGAACTCTCTGCCACCGGTCGGCATCGGCTTGCACGTTTCCTGATGGCCCCACCGAATCGACCTCCGAAATGCCTTGGTCGTCGACGATCACTTGCGGGCCGAACGTCTTGAGCAGCCAGACGACAAGGCCCGACGGAGGCTCCGGTGGGTCGTCAAACGTCAACGTGAAACCCTCGTCCAAATCGTCAATCACCAACACCTCCGACCGGTTCGGCCGCCAATCGCTTGGTTCGGTGAGTTCGCGAGCTTGCTCGTTGGACGTGTTGGTTTCGTCAGGCTCGGGGATCTGGACCGCAACGCTTGCGCGATTCAGCGACAGGTAGGGCGCAACGCGAACCTCGTCGATCGGTTCCACGGTATAGGCGTTGATCCGATAGGACGTGTTGCCGGGAACGAGCAGCGGTCCACCCAAGCCATGCGAACGGTTGTCGCGATTGGTATCGCCTCGTGATTCTCCCTCGAGCTTGACGATGCCCGGACTTGGTTGCGAGTTCCTCAAGTGGAACGAGGACTCGTAGAGCGTTGACCCGTCGTCCAGCTCCTGGAGCCGCTTGCTGGTTCCATGGGAGGCTTCGAAGCCCGGAAGTCCGGGTTCGCGAAGCCAGTCACCAAGAATGGGTTCCAACCCCATGCCGAGCTGCTCGGCGATTTCTTCGAACTGCTTCACCGTGAACGTGGTGCCGGTGAATCTGGAACGCAGTTCCGCCAGCAGGCGCGCCACGCGGCGTTCTCCGAGGTAATCGAAATACGCGTCAGCATACGCCGCGGTCTTCAATGTCATCACGCTGATGGTCAAGGCCGGATCCGATTCGTAGTCAATGTCCGCAAGTGCGGTGTCAAGCGCCGCGTTCCACACCGAAGGCCGCCCGCTGTAGCTTGATCGGAGCTTGGCTGCGAAGTTGGCGAACTGCGGCTGGTCCGATGCAATCAAACGCGTCGACGCATAGGCGCTCGTCAAGCCTGTCATCTGTTGGTAGACGTATTGATCCTCGAAGAGGTACGCATTGAAGAACGCGTCTGCGCCGTCGGCCACAGTCTTCAACACCAACCGGTTCAAAAAGAAATTCAGTGGCGTGGATTCGGGTCCAGACACGGAGGTCAGGAACTTGAACTGGTTGTGCGAAAAGGCGCTGAGCACGTTGCCGCCGTTGACGTCGTTCTCGAAATACCGGCGAAGGTGCTGGACCTTGCTTTGCGCCAGCTTCTCCTGGTCTTGGTCTGCGTCGTCGTCCAGGTGTTGGAACAACAAACTGAATCGGGAGAGCGGAAACGATGTTTCTCGCATCATTACCAGTCCCGGCATGCTCTGGACAGAGTCCATGCTCCACCCTCCGCCGTAGGTTCGGAGAGAGAGCGGCACCTCCACGACCGAGAACGTGGAGTACGGATAGTCGAGCGATTGAAATCGGTGACGAAGCAGGAGTTCCTTGATTTCGTCTTCGAGCACTTGCTGTGCATCGGAGAAGTACTGAAGGTTCCGTAGATGGGATCGGTGAAGCAGCAGTTCGAACGTGACGCCCTCGACTTCCATGCTAGCCCGGTGGAACGGCGCGGCAATCAGGCCGATTTCGGGAACGGGGGCGTCAGGACGGAACTCGAACGTACGCCACTCTGCAGAGCTCTTCTCGTGCGTTCGTCCCGGGCCAGCCACCGTCCAGGAGTCGGGCACACTGACCTCGATGTTGACTTCAAAGTAATCCAGGGAGCCCTCGGGATCCGTGCGCCAGTCAAGGTTGGGTCCGGGAAAGGGATACCAGCGAGTGCCGGGAACAAGCGCCACGAATTCACCGGCAAAGTCCGAGGGCCTGGTTCCCAGCATCACGAGCGCCGAACCCGTCGCGGTTTGCCTCATCGGATTGATCGGCGTGTTGTAGTAGCTGTGTTCGGGATCGGGAATCCCGGTTGCGACCACCCGCATAGATTGATCAGATCCTTCGACCCAGGAAACCTCTGGCGTCACGGTCAGCAATCCGTCATCGTGCGTCCATTCAACCTCTGCTCCGTCGACCATGAGACTGGAGATCTCCATTCCCGGGTTCAGGCTGAACACCAGACTGCCATCCTTCGATGACTCGGGAAGTCGATAGACGAGTTCGAGATCTATGGTCAACTCCTTGCTGGGCTTGATGCTTACGGCTCCGCCCACCGAATGCACATCTGCACGCGGATCGTCGGCAAGCTCGATGTGCTTCTGTGCGACCCTATCCACCCGGTCCAAGGTTTCCAGTTCGATGTAGGGAGATGCGCCAATCCCGATGACGGCCACGAGCAGGAGTCCGCCGCCCCAGGTGGCCAGTTGCATGGGGCGCGTGGAGTCCCTGCGGGTGTAGAGAAGCGCTGCGAACGCGAGCAGCAGGCCGGAGAGAGCGACGATACCAATCCGTTGCGCGAGAACCGCCAAGGGCGGCCAGTCGAAGGTGAACGCAGATGGCCAGTCCAGATAAGGAATCGTGGTCGCCAAGGCGTTGAACCAGACAATCGGAACCTTGAACGCGATCCAAAAGGTGAGAACGGTGAATCCGAAGCAGGCCAAGATGGCGAGCAGGCGATGGCGGACGAGGGTTGTCAGGAACGAGTACGAGGACGCGAGGAAGAGAAAGCCGGGAATGCCACCAATCAACAACAGCACGGCAATGCCATCCAGGCCAGGCACAGCTCCGTAGTCCTCAGTGAAAAGGTGGAGCCCGATCAGAATGCCCACCGAGATTCCGACACTGAGGGCGAACGCGGACCAAGCCACGAGAGCCACCCCAAGGGTCCGTCCGCAGAGAAGCTCGAAGTTGGTGAGAGGCCTGGAGTCGATGACCTCGCAAATTCGGTCGCGGACGTCTCGGGCACGAATGTCAAATGTCAGAAACACCATGCCGATTGAGAAGATCAGGGTAGTGGTCTGGGCGACATTGGTGGTGAACAGCTCGGGGGCCGAGAACAGGCCTTGGTTGGCGGAAGCGCCGGACGTGAACGAGTGAGTGAAGATTTGAGAGGCGCAAATCCCCAACGCGAACAACATGGAGAAGACGAAGAACACCCAGGTGCGTGCGAGGCGCAGACAGGAGCGCATCTCGGCGCGCAGGGCGGAGAAGATGTTGTAGTTGTTGATCACGCTCGTGGGGTCTGTTGCTGAAAGAAGCGCTTGAGGATTGTGGGTTGAGATGACTTTAGACGAAGGGGTGTCGCTTGGATGGAATGGACCGCGGCGACGTCGCGCTCGGGCGCCGACGATGCGACCGCGAGCGAAAGCAAGCTCCGTGCCTGATTATAGAAGTGCGGGGCGCCTGGCATCTTGGTTCCCGTGAAGTCCGGTCCAGGGTTCAGCAAACGGCTCCTGTACGTGCAACATCTTCAATGCACGTGGTCGTTCTTCAGAACGCGGGTCTCTGCAAGCACCTTCCGCGTCGCCAGCCGAACCGTGCGAAATGAGCATCGGAAGCGATTCAGCGATGGCAATTGCTCCGACGCAGCGGTGTCCTTAGCACAGAAGTCATGTCCGACCTTGACGAGTCCCAAAGAGAATCTGCCAGATGTTCATCAGAGTTTCTGTTCTAATGGCATCAACCGACAGTCCGTTGGAGCGTTCCTCTCACTTGCTGCATCGTGGCCGTTTCTCGCGCAGATCCAGTCTGACAGGGTTGCGGCTGCTGCCGCACGAAGCAGGCTGCAGGGTTCCTTGTGCGCGAGCCGTTCTGTGGAAATGGTGGGTCGCATTCCGATGCGAGGTGTCGACGCAATCGATGTGGGCTCTCTGGAAGACTTGACGGCGACAAGCTCGTCGATCTTGATGTCGGATGTGGCTGGGCAAGACGGTGTGTAGCAGGCAGGAGCATGGTGTGCACTGCAGGTCGTTCCTCGGGAACCCAAGCGCTTGGGTCATCCTGAAATTGTCGCGCCAGTTGGTTCGAGTTTGGGTTGATACCGTGGTGCGGACGAAGTCCTTCTGGAGCATTGCGTGAGACTTTCCGCATCGGAGTTTCCCGGACACCTCGCGACAAACACGAGCACTCTTCACTACATGGTGGGCAGGGAGCCGTTCCTTGTTCAGGACTCGTGCGACCTTGTCCTGGAGAATGCACGGTCAGTCGGCGAACTTGAGGTGCATCGGTTCGAGATTGCCACCGACAGCGACTGGGGGGATCCCATAGGCGCTGTGCGAAGCGGCTCGCTATTCTCGGCCCGAAAGCTGGTCGAGTTGCATCTGCTTCGCGCTCCCGGATCGCGTGACAAGAAGGCGCCGGAACATCTGAAGCAGTCCTTCTCGGACGTCGGAGAGGAGTGCTTGGTGGTCTTTCGCTGCGGCAAGTGGGACCGCAGTCATGCGCGGGCTCCCTGGTTCAAGCTGATTGATCGCCTTGGCACGATCGTGCTGTGCGAACCTCTGCAAGGCCGACAAGAAAGGACCTGGGTCGAGCAGCGCGCCAAGACCCTGGGAGTCAAGATGACAGGCAGTGCGCTGGAGGTCTTGTGCGCGCAATCCGAGGGCAATCCAGCGGCGGCGCTGCAGGAACTCCAGAAGCTCTCGATCCTGTTCTCGGGCCGCGGCGAAAGCGTAACGCAGGAGGCACTTGCCATACTTGACACACGCCGAGCGACAGTGTTTCAAGTGGTGGACAGCGCGATCGAAGGTGATGCCCGGCGCATGCAAGACAACTGGCAGGCGATGCGTCGCGACGGCTCGCAGGGCGATTCGATCGGAACGCTTGCGGTTCTTGCGGCGGTGCTTCGGCAGGCGCACCAGCACGCTCGGGCATCGAGACCGCCCAACTTGTGGGGGACGCGGAAGCGGTCCATTCCCGCGCTCGTCGAGCGTCACACCGTGCGGGGCATCGAACGCCTGATCCGTGAAGCCAGTCTTGTTGATGCGGTGCAGAAGGGCGCGATCCGGGGTGATCCTTGGGAAGCGACCGAGCGACTGCTCTTGGACGTGGCGAGCGATCGGCAGAGCAGGCTGGAAAGCGAGTTCAAATGGGCACGGATCGAGTTTTGATGGCGGTGGGCC
>JAGWBL010000030.1 GCA_021295935.1 Pseudomonadales bacterium | reverse complement strand
CAAGACCATCCACGGCATCGACGAGTGTGTACGGATCGCAGACCTCCCGATGCTAGCGGACATCCACTTCTCGGTCATCGAGAGGCTCCTTCGATGAGACTCGCCCTGTACACGGCACTGGGCTTCGTGGTGTTCGCGATCGCGCTGGCGGTGTTCGCTCCCGCAGCTCTGCTCACGAGGTTCATTCCCGAAGGCAGCCCCCTTCAGGTCAAGCACCCGTCGGGCATGCTCTGGCGAGGCAAGGGCGCCTTGGAGTTCGACTCCCAGTCCGTCGCCATGGTCCGATGGCGGATTGCTCCGCGGCACTGGCTCGACGGTCGTCTCGGGATCGACTACGAACTCGGCCCGGGGTCGTTCGAGCTGGAGGGTGAACTGACCACGGGGGGCGAGGGAACCTTGCTCACGGCTACAGGTCAAATATCCGAGCATTGGATCAACCAGCGTCTCGGCGCATATGACATCTCGGTTCAAGGGGAGTTGAGTCTGGAAGCAGTGCAGCTCTGGGTGGGGCCCCTCAATGACATGCCACCGCAAATGCAGCTGGAAGGCAACTGCCACTGGAGCGGAGGTGCCACCGAGTTTGCGCTGTCAGGCACGAGTTTCCTGACGTCACTCCCTGCAATGGCGATAGAGCTGACAACCGAGAATGAGCGATTCGAGGCCACGGTGGGGTTAGAATCCCATCCAGAACGAGAACTGTTCCGCGTGTCCCTGGAACACCCCACAGGCTGGGTGCATGTGGGGGTGACAGGTCACTTTCTGGACCTGATCAACTGGCCTCGCTTCGATTCCCTCGACCCTTCAAGAGTGCTGATCGAAGTGTCTGAAAGACTCTACGACCCCGTCCAGACCATGCCTTCCGAGACCGGGTCATCGTGAATCGATCCAAGGGCCTGGAGTTCGGAGTGCGGGCAACCAGCGCGGTCGGCATTGCCGGCATCGCCGCGACCGTTGCTTGGTCGATATGGTTTGTCGTGCAACCGCCCCCGCCGGTCCCGTTTGGAGTTGCGGGGGTCGGGCTTTCCCCCGACCCTTCGACGAATCACGACATGGAGCTGTACCTGAGCTCCAACCCGTTCGGAGCCATGATGCCTAGCAAGCCAGATCCGGTGGATCTGGTTTCCCTGAAGGACACACGCCTGGATCTGACGCTTGTCGGGATCTTCCGCAACCGACACGTTGCGCAGGACTCAACGTGCATGATTTCCGCCAATGGCAGGGACGCCAAGGTCTACAAGGTCGGAGACAAGCTTCCGGGATTCGCGACACTGGTTGCGATCCACCCCGCCGCCGTCGAACTGGAACGTGAAGGCGTGCGGGAACTGCTGAGGTTCAAGCGCGGCCACAGCCTGCTGACTGCAAGCGATGACGGCGGGCTCAGAACGAGGGGTTCGGTCAAGGAGGTTGGCACCACCATGGGGGTTGGCACCTCGTCGTCTCGAAGCAACAAGCTGACTCGGGTTCCGAACTCGCACTTCAAGTCTCTGGCGGAGGTCGCCGAGGAGCATCGAATGGCGCCGAAAGCGTACCTTCGCGAAATGAGCGACCGTCTTCCGGCGCTCATCAAGCAAGGAGGACTCAGTCCCGTATCGATTGCCTCGGCGAGAGGATACCGATTCAACAAGGAAAGCGCTTCGCCTGCGCTCAAGCGCTTGGGGCTGCGTGAGGGAGACATCATCCTGTCCATCAATGGCAAGCCCCTCGGTTCCCAATCCGACGACAAGAAGCTGCTGGACCGCGCGTTCGAATTCGAGGATTCAGCAAGCCTGCAGGTTCAGCGCGGCGACCGGACGTTCAAGATCAAGGTCCCGCTCAAGTGACGAATCTTTGGACGCGCGTCCTGCTGGCGTGCACATCTTTCGCCTTTGCTATCGGGATGTGGGCTCAGTCCAACGGTCCGTGGACGATGAACGTTCGCAATGCGGACCTCGGCGAGTTCATCGAGCAGGTCCAGGAAATCACGGGCAAGACAATCGTTCTGGATCCCAACATCCGGAAGTTGCCGATCACCGTGATGTCCGAGGCGGAACTCGACAGGGAGTCGGTCTACCGAGTGTTCCTGGCCGCGCTGCGCACGCACGGACTGACCGTCGTGGAAAGCGAGGGCATCGCCAGGGTCGTGCCGCTGAGCTCGGTGAAGAACCAACCCACCACCGCCGAGTACTTGGCAGATCCCGAACAGATCATCACTCAGGTCCTGCAGCTGCGAAACATCCCCGCAAGCGAGGCCTTCAAGGTGTTTCGCAACCTGATGCCGGACTACGCGTACATCCACTTCGTGGAACACAGCAATGTGCTTGTGCTGAGCAATCACAAGGACAAGCTCCTGGAGATGGCACAGATCGTCGCGGACATCGACGTGCCAGTAACTCCGACGTTCCAGATCATCCACCTCAAGCACGCCTGGGTCAACGATGTCCTTGACCTGCTGGAGCAAATGGACTTGAGCAAGCGTTCGGAGTCCATTCCCGGAGCAGGCGAGCTGCAGGTTGTCGGCAACCCTCGCAACAACTCCTTGGTCATCATCGGCCACGCAACCCAGATCAAGGACATCGAACAGGTCGTCGATGCACTGGACACCGAGCGAACGTCCGACAACGTGACCAAGGTCATCAAGCTGCGAAATGCCGATGCGCAGGAAACGCTTCAGACGGTCAACGCCATCTTCGGCGCGGGCGACGAAGCCTCAGCCGGGCGGGACACCAAATCAAGAATCACAACCACGGGCTACGCATCGCTCAACGCGCTCGTGCTGCGGGGGCTTCCCGATCGATTGAGGGAAGTCGAGGCGCTCATTGACCAGCTCGATGTCTCGCGTGGGCAGGTCCTGATCGAAGCAGCGGTCATCGAGGTGTCCATTGACGACGACTCCAGCGTCGGGGGCGAGATCGCGGGTGGAAACAAACGCGACCAGTCCCTGCCCATACTCAACTCCACGCTCAGCGGCCTTCTGTCGTCGATCCTCGGAAACCTGGGAGATTCCGACGACCTGAGCGTGACCGAACTAGCGGGCGCAGTCACGACACCCACGATCGCTGTGGCCAAGGTCGACTCGGACGGCGTCACATTCGGAGCGATTGTCCAGGCCATCGCCACCCATCAGCGCGCGAATCTGCTGATGAGCCCCTACGTGACCGTACAAAACAACGTAAAGGCGCGATTGCATGCGGGACAGACGGTGCCGTTTCGAACGGGAACCCAGGTGGACACCAGCGCAAGCGGGCAATTCTTCCCGGTGGGTCAGCAAATCCAACGCGGAGACGTGGGAGTGACGCTGGAAGTCACACCAAACATCCACGATGACGTGTCCGTCCGCATGGAAGTCACGCAGAGCGTGAGCAACGTGATCGTCCCGGATCTCGGAATCGGCGATAGCGGCTTCAGCGACATCGTGACGAACAATCGGGAAATCACCACTTCGGTCGTCGCCGAGAACTCCCAGACCATTGTTCTTGGCGGCCTGCTTCAGGACGACGTCAAGCAGACCGTCACTCGCATGCCAGGGTTCTCCCGCATTCCCCTGATCGGCAATTGGTTCAAGCGGACCGACGACGGAGCGAATAAGCTATTGTTGCTTGTCTTTCTACGTCCGACGATCCTTGTCAGTTCAGAGCATGTCTCCGATCTCGCCCAGCGCAAGTTCACACACTTCCGCAAAATCGTGATTGACGTAGGCGAATCCGAATCCATCTCCCCCGATCTCGATGACCTCTACGAGGGGAGACCCTGACCCGAGCCTTGACGGGTTCCACCGCCAGCGATCTTTTCCCTTCGTTCGCACGATAGTCCGCGCCCTGCTGCGGCCGCACGTGCTGGGGATCGGCGGGCGTGACCTCCGAGACGCGGTGTTCGCTCTTGAGCGGCAATCCGCATTCGACGAGGCTGTCCTGGAGATGGCAATAGGGCGTGGATCAAGCGCGGGACGCGAGTCGATCCAAGACACGCCGAAGGCAATTCCGCGCCGGTTCACCCTTAAGCATGCTGCAGGTTGGCACCGGCAGCTCATCACACACCCAAGTCACGTCGCGCTTCGACGCATGCACCGGGCCCAAGAGGCAGCTCCTCAACGGGAAATCAACATCGTTCCGGCAACCATCTACTGGGGACGCGCCATGCCTCGCAAGAAGCCCGGTATCCGACGCCTGTTTTCTCTGGATTGGGGACCCGGCTCGGTCTTCCGCAGATGGGCATGCCTCTTGCTCAATCGGTCTGATGTTTTCGTTCACTTCACGCCGTCCATCCCGGCAAGGGAGCTGTTCGGCGCGAACGAGCAGCCGGATCGCGCCATTGAACATGCGCTCCGGACTCTGGAAAACCGCTTCCGGAGCGACCGCATTGCGACTCTGGGTCCCGCTCTGGACAGCAGGCGGAGCCTGATCAATCGGATCGTCGCCAGTCCGGCCGTTCGAAAGCACGTCTCCAATGGATCCGACGCAGACAGCAAGCTCCGGGAAGCGGTCGCAATCGCGAACGTCCTCGCTTCCGGGCCCGTTTATCCGGTCATCCGGCTTGCCACGGCCCTTGTGGGTTGGTTCTGGCGGCACGTCTACTCCCAGATCATCGCATCTGGACACGATCGACTGCGAGAACTGGCCTACACGCACACCTTGGTGTTCGCCCCCAACCACAGGTCACACATCGACTACGTGGTCCTGTCCTATGTGCTCTACGTTCAGGGGCTGATGATCCCGCACATCGCGGCTGGTGACAACCTGAACACACCGCTGCTGGGTCCCCCCCTGCGGCGTTGCGGCGCGTTCTTCATCAAGCGATCGCTGGGCGGCGATCCGATCTACCGCGCTGTGCTGACTGAGTACCTGAATCACTTGTCGACCGAGGGGCATTCGATGGAGTTCTTTGTTGAGGGCACCAGAAGCCGCACTGGCAAGTCCCTCAGCCCGCGCCGTGGGTTCGTGCAGATGTTCCTGGAACAGCGGTCCGAATCGCATCCGCGCCCTGTTGCGTTCGTGCCCGTGCACTTCAGCTACGAGAAGCTGGTTGAAGGCGACTCCTACCTCAAGCACCTTCAAGGTGCGAAGAAGGGCAAGGAGCAGCTGTCTTCGCTGGTTCGACCCGTGCGCTTGTTCCGGCACGAATTCGGCGAGGTGAACATTCGGTTTGGCGAGCCGATCAAGATGGACCTGTTGCCGCCGTCACTCTCATCCGTGAATTCAGCCATGCGACCCAGTGTCGCCGTTGCCGAACACATCGTCCGGGAAATCAATCGATGCTCGTTCGTCAATGACGTGAATCTGCTTTCCGTGGCCCTCCAAGGCGCAAAGTCAGCGACTGGCCTGCAAGAGGATGAGTTGTCAACCAGGCTGGAGTCGGCGAGAGAGCTGGTCAACATGTGCGCGGATCAACAAGGGCACCGATGCACTTCGCGCAGCGCGACCGAAATCCTGCAACGATGTTGTTCCCTCGGATATCTCTCCAAGTCGCAGCGCGCCGGGGAAACGGTCTGGATTCCCGAGAAAGAAGCCGCGCCGATGTTGCCGTGGTATCTCGAATCGGTCATGCACACGCTTGCGATCCCGGCGGTCCTCGCCTGGTCCGCCCTGCGATCCGCGGAAGCCGAGGCTGATCCGCTCAAGGAGTCCAAACCCATCCTGGAAGCAATGGCCCTCGAGTATTCCTTCGATCTCGATTGCGTTGACGTTGCGTCAGCGCTGTCCGGATTGCAACAAAAGGGCCTTGGAAGCCATGCGACGGGTTCGCGCCTTCCGGCCATGCCTCTCCGTTCCTGTTCGGCGGTTGCAATGATCCAGAGCCTGGTGAATCGGACCATCCTCCGCCTTTGTGTCGACTTGCGCCTGTTCGGCGGACCTCTTCCAGGTTCGGGCGGGGCACGATCCACCTACCATCCTCAAGCAAGCAAGCGCAACCAGATCATGGAACGAATGGGCTTCAGCCCGTTCGAGTTTCGCCACTCCAGGCTGGCCCGACGTCTCGCCTCCCAATCCAAGATCGGTCGAAACAATCAATTTGAACCCCAAGGAATCTTCCCCGATCTCCAAAAGGTGCTGTCGGCGGCGCTGCCGAAGCACGAACTGCAGCGGGTGACCCACGTTCTCGCCAGGGACGACGACCCTTCATGGTGCCATCCTGTGTCCGCTGACACCGGCAGCCGAGAGCGCTAGGATGGGTCCTTGAAAGACAGAACAGGCCACAAGTTTCTTCGGAACTCAGGCATCCCGCATCTGACGGACAGTCACCATGGCCTGCCTGCAGACCTCGGTCTTCGTCCACAACCCGATGCGCCTGGCCCATCCGCGGCCTTCCTGACCCGCAAGGAATTCAAGAAAGGCGCTCCAACAATGAATCCCGGTGGAAGCGATGCGGGCTTCGTGCACAGAATTCTGATCGACTACGCCGAAGATCGGCAATTGTCCGTTCCTGCGGTGGAAATCGCTCACCCAATCACGCAAGAGAGCCAGCTTCCTGGTCACTACTCCATTCAAACTGAGAAGATTCAATGGTAGCTGTGGGCAGAACCTTCCTAGTGTCCCGATTCTCCAGTTCGGACCCTTGTGTTGGATTGCAGCCCATGGTGTTTTCTCAATGGTTGCGGCCTCGGCGTCCCGAACACAACAACGCTTTCTCGAAGCGAGAAAGTCGTCGGCCGAACGAGTGCAGCGGAACGGATTGGGATCGGCATGGAAGGTTTCGATCCATGCCAGGATCCGGGCTTCGAGCTCTTCTACCGATCGGTGCACGTCCCGGCGGAGTCGCTTCTGTGTCAGCTCCGCGAAGAACCGTTCCACCGGGTTGATCCACGACGCCGAGACCGGCGTGAAGTGTCCGTTCCAGCGTGGACGCTCGGCAAACCCGTTGCGCACGGCCTCCGTCTTGCGAGTTGCGCAATTGTCCATGACGATGTGGATGTCCAGGTCGTCGGGGACGTTGGCCTTCACGTGATCGGGAAACTGGCGGAATTCCACGGAGCGGCGCCTCCGGCGACAGGAGCCGAGGCCCTTGCCCGAAGCAACGTCGAGCGCGGCGAACAGCGAGGTCGTGCCGTGCCGCTTGCAGTCACGAGTTCTCTGTTACGGGTGACCGGAACCCATGGGCCGGATGGGCTGCGTGCGGTCCAGAGCCTGCATCCGGCTCGTTTCGTCCGCCGACAACACCATCGCCCGATCCGGAGGATTCAAGTACCAGGCCACGATGTTCTGCACCCTCTCCGCCAAGGGCGGAGCGCTCGACAACCTGAAGGTCTTCAGACGATGCGGCCGCAGCCTGCAGGCTCTCCAGATCTGGTGAACGGTCGAAGCCGCAAGTCCCGTCGCCCTCCCCATCGAGCGCAGGCTCCAGTGGGTGGCGTCCGGAGGTCCTCCTGAAGGCTCAGGTGAACCCACTTGGACACCCGGTCCGAGGTGAGGCTGCGCGGGCGACCCGAGCGCGGAGCGTCGTTGAGTGCGGCCATGCCACCCTCAGGAAAACGCTTCCGCCACTTGCTCGCCGTGGGTCGCGAAATCCCCAGGGATTCCGCGATCTCGTCTTTCCGCCAGCCATCCGTCGCCTTCCCGGCGATCCGGGCCCGAACTGCCAGGTTTGGGGAAGTCGAACCCTTGCGGGCGAAACGCTCCAACTCGGCGCGATCCGTCCTCGAGAGAGACAGAGGGGGAGCAATGCGAGGCATGATGCAAACTCAAGAGACATTCCATGTGTACGTATAGCATCTTTACGCGCAGGACACTAGCTCAGCTCGTAACGACACATCGCGCGGGCAAGAGCGTGGGACCCCGGCGGAAGTTAACCCCGGTTCCCGAAGTTCCGTATTGGTCAGCGGCTACGGCTCACCGCCCTACAGCCGTCCCAAAAGAAGTCCAACCCCGACCACCTGCCAGGAACTGTCCACCGGAATGTTCGCATCTCAAGAAAGGGGGGCATCCGTAGATGATTGTGGAATCGGGACCGCCGCTCACCTGTCTTGGGGAGGAAGCGGCACCCACCACGCAGGACGGAATAGCAAGAGAAATGAAGAATCCGCAATCCCCGACTGCCGTTTCCCCTTCAGCAGGTTCCTGCCCAACTTTCCATGTCCACTTGCCCGCGTCCAGTCCTGACGCACCGCCCAAGCGCCAACCGCACCCGCTCGTGCGTTCCAACGAGCTCTAAATCGTTCTGCAAGACTCGATCACGATCGTGATGCTGTCGTTGATCACCACCGTGGTTCTGACGCACACCTGAATGTTCCCGC
This sequence comes from Pseudomonadales bacterium, assembly GCA_021295935.1. Taxonomy (GTDB): domain Bacteria; phylum Pseudomonadota; class Gammaproteobacteria; order Pseudomonadales; family Azotimanducaceae; genus Bin55. The sequence goes on along the minus strand of JAGWBL010000030.1, from coordinate 582 downwards.
TTCCGTCGTAACTAAACCTCCGCATCCGGAGTGCTCAACGTGCACTGAGAAACGCTCACGCCATCAGGCAGAGGGATGAGGACCGGCACGAGATCGCCAACGCTGAACTCACAGATCACTTCGGTGCACGGCTTGGTGTCATCGGACTCTTCGTTGCAGTCCTTATGCGCAATCCCTGGTCTCGCGCAGGTCGGAATGTCCATGTCATCGAACGCCGCGTTCACGTGAGGTTGGGCCGGAGAGGCAAGGGGATTGACCGCCTTCTTGAGCAACCAGACCCGGCGGTGGACTTCGTTGCGGAACTCGCAGAAATCCACGTGCAGGTTCGGCCGACCGAGCCAGTCGGCTAGGTGATTGAACCAGTGCAACGAGTGATTGACGATCAACTGGCGCGTTGTAACGCGTCGAACGGATTCAAGTTCCTAGAGTGGCGAATCGATTTCAAGCTTCAGCGCGTCTTCCACACCACGTAGAGCGACCAGCATCGCCTGAGCGGTGGGCACCTTGGTTGCGCTTGTCGCCAGTTCCAGGCCCTTCTTCCGTTGGCCGACGCTTGGAGTGTCCAAGACGTAGTCGCCCCAT
>JAGWBL010000029.1:1330-10379 GCA_021295935.1 Pseudomonadales bacterium | reverse complement strand
CGAGCTCTGGAAGTGTCACGACTACTTCAAGGGTGTTTGGGAGGAGCGCCAACGAAGTGGACAGCGCGGAGAGGACTTGCTGTCGTTGATGATGCAGGACGAGTCGATGCGGGACCTGCCAGCCAACGAATTCCTGGGCAACCTCATCCTGTTGATCGTGGGTGGCAACGACACCACGAGGAACTCGATCACTGGCAGCGTGTTGGCTCTCAGCCAGTTCCCGGACGAGTACGAGAAGCTCAAGCAGGATCAGTCGCTGATACCCGGCATGGTGTCCGAGGCGATCCGATGGCAGTCGCCGATCGCTCACATGGCCCGAACGGCGCGGGCAACTTACGAACTCGACGGCCAATGCATAGAAGAGGGCGATCGTGTGGCGCTGTGGTACATCTCCGGCAATCGTGACGACAGCGAGATCGAGGATCCGTACCAGTTCAAGATCGATCGATCCAATCCGCGCCACCACATTGCCTTCGGGTTCGGAGTGCATCGCTGTCTGGGGAACCGGCTGGGAGAGATGCAGCTGCGAGTGGTGTGGGAGGAGATGTTCAAGCGCTTCAAGCACATCGAAGTTACGGGAGATCCCGTTCGGCCCATGACATCCTTCATCCGTGGGATACGAAAGCTCCCGGTTCGCGTTCACGCCTGACTCGATCATCAACACGAACGCTTCCGCTTCCAAGATTGGGTACAAGCTCGACCGTGGCGAGTAAGCATGAACGGAGCTGAGTCGCTGGTCCGGACGTTGCTGGCGAACGGGGTCGACACATGTTTCGCCAATCCGGGAACGTCCGAGATCCACTTGGTTCAGGCAATTGAGGCGGTGGAGGGATTTCGCGGCATTTTGTGCTTGTTCGAAGGAGTCTGCACAGGCGCGGCGGACGGCTACGGACGCATGCGAGGCCATCCGGCAGCGACTCTTCTCCACTTGGGGGCGGGGTTGGGCAATGGGATCGCCAACTTCCACAATTGCCGCCGGGCGGGCACTCCGGTGGTGAACGTGGTCGGCCAACACGCCATCCACCACATTCCGTACGATGCGCCGCTCACTTCCGATGTGGAAGCGGTCGCAAGACCCGTCTCGTCATTCTTGCGGACGAGCCGTTCCTCCAGGGGTCTTGGAGACGATGCCGCGGGTGCGCTGCTTGCAGCGATGGCTCCCAATCCCGATCCACTGGGTTCAATCGCCACCTTGATTGTCCCTGCCGACTGTGCTTGGGGTCCAGCCGGGCCTGTGAGGAGAGTTGACCAATGGCCGAGCACGCCGGTCGTCGAGGACGACGTGGTCATCAGTGTGGCCAGCCTTCTAGACCCAAGCTCGGCGATACTGATAGACGGCAGCGGGCTGCTGGAAGATGGCGTGAGGGCGGCCGGTCGAATTGCCGCAGGCACGGGGTGCGGGATCTACTCTCCCACCTTTCCGGCCCGTGTCGAGGCAGGCCCGGATCTGCCGGTCATTCGCAGGCTACCATACTTTCCGGAGAGCGCGACGCAAGAGCTGACTCGGTTCGAGAGAGTGATCCTGGCGGGCGCGACCGCTCCAGCGGCTTTCTTCAAGTACCCCGGCTTGAGGAGCGAGATCATTCCTGAGTCGTGCTCGGTCCATCACCTTGCCTTGCGTCATGAAGACGTTGCCCGCGCGCTAGGCGACTTGGCAGACGAGTTGGAAGCTCCATCCTCAGGCGCGCCTGCCGGGCACGAACGACCCGCCATGCCAGAGGGAAGAGTCACGGGTTCCAACTTTGTCGGTGTGCTCGCCCACCACCTTTCCGAGAACTGCATACTTGCCTTGGATTCCGGTCCTGGGGCAGGCGTCTACTCGGCAGCCCAAAGGATGGTTCGACACAGTTGGTTGAACCTGACCGGCGGCTCGATAGGCGGTGCAGGTCCGGTCGCGCTCGGAGCCTCCATCGCGTCCAGGGACCGCTCCACTTTCGCTCTGATGGGAGACGGTGCCGCGTTGTACACACTGCAGTACTTGTGGACCGCAGCCCGAGAGAATCTCGATCTAACCACGATCGTCTTCTCCAACCGCCAGTACAACGTGCTCGAGGTGGAATACCTGCGGACAGGGAGAACCGAAGTCGGAAGGAAGTCCTCGGAAATGTTCGATCTGACAGACCCTGATCTCGACTTTGTGGCCATGGCAGCGGGACTCGGAGTTCCCGGATCGACGGCGGAGACCTGCGAGCAGTTCGACCACGCGTTGCACGAAGCCCAGGAAACTGACGGTCCATACCTGATCGATCTGCTGATTTGAGCCTCGAGTCAGATGGATGCCCTCGGGAATGACACCTGCACGTTCGCTTGCGATCCCCGGTGTCGTGCGCTTGGCAGAAGGGTCTGGTGGGATGACTGATTGGAACAAGAAATACATCACGGTGAACGGACTCCGACTGGCATACGTGGAGCGGGGTACCGGCCCGTCGGTGATGTTCGTTCACGGAAATCCGACCAGTAGCTACCTTTGGAGAAACATCCTTCCAGCAGTTTCCCATTCGCATCGGCGCCTTGCCTTGGATCTTCTGGGCATGGGAGACTCTGCGAAGCTGCCCCAATCCGGTGCGGACAGCTACACGCTTTCGCACCACCAAGAGTACTTTGACGCCGCCATGGATCAGTTGGTTCGAGACGATCCTGTGGTCCTCGTGCTCCACGACTGGGGCTCTGCTCTTGGATTCGACTGGGCCAGGCGGAACGCTGAAGCCGTGGAGGGAATCGCCTACATGGAAGCGATCGTATGTCCGGTTGGGTGGCCGGAGTTGCCTTCTGCAGCCAAATCCATCTTTAGGGGCTTCCGATCGCCGGCTGGCGAGGAACTGGTACTAACGCGCAATCTCTTCGTCGAGAAAGTGCTTCCGGCCTCGATCCTTCGAACACTGACCGAGGAGGAGATGCACGAGTATCGAAGGCCGTTCCGCATTGCAGGTGAGTCTCGTCGTCCGACGCTGACTTGGCCGCGACAGATTCCGATCGACGGGGAACCCCCAGAAGTCGTCGATGTCGTGCAGGCGTACGGCGAGTGGCTCGAATCCTGCGATGTCCCCAAGCTCTTTATCAATGCGGACCCTGGGTGCATCCTCACCGGCCGACAACGAGAGTACTGTCGTGGTTGGCCTAATCAGGCCGAGGTCACGGTTCGCGGAAGCCACTTCCTGCAGGAAGACTCTCCTGCCGAGATCGGTGATGTGCTGGCCGAGTGGCTCCGCAACCTGGCGTAACCACTGTGTCGGTCAGGAGACGCCAACTAGAATGAAACCGGGTCAACGTGGAACGATCCATGTCTCTCACGGCAGGTGACAGGCTTCCGAACGCGCAGCTCATGGTCATGCGCGACGGCGCACCCCAAACCGTGACGTCCCATGAACTGGCATTGGGAAGGCGCACTGTTTGGTTTGCAGTTCCCGGCGCGTTCACTCCTACGTGTTCCGTGAAGCACCTGCCCTCGTTCGTAGAGTGCGCAGACGCCATCAAGGCGAAGGGAGTGGATGAGATCTTCTGCATCGCCGTCAACGACCCGTTTGTCTTGGGCGCGTGGAAGGACGCGGAGGATGCGGACTCCATCGTCATGGTCAGCGATGGCAACGGTGCATTCGCCTCAGCCATGGGACTCGAACTGAACGTGTCGCGGTTTGGTATGGGAACGAGATCCCAGCGCTACGCGATGGTCGTGGACGGTTTGGGAGTCATCACGGCACTGGGTGTGGAACCTGGTTTGGGCGTTACCGTCAGCGGTGCCCAGGCGATTCTCGAAGAGCTTTGAGGCTCCGACGTCTAAGGCTGCACGGCGCCTTCGGTCTCTGCCGACTCTTCCTGGTCAGACACCTCGACATCGGCGTCATCGTGGGAGTCAAGCGTCTCGTCAATCGGGATGATCTCCGCATGACGCGCTGACGCTGACAGGACGCCGGCCTGAATCGCGGACAATTCAACGACTTTCGTTGTCCCTCCTTCCGTGTCGTACCTGTAGCTGAGCGCGGCTACATCGGCGCGATTGCGGTCCCGGTAGATCCCCAACAAGACGACGTAGTGAAGGTCGCCTTCTTTCTCGACCAGCAGAATCTCCACCAGGTCTCTAACGACGTCGGTGCTGCTGCCGAGGAACTCGTCGATCACATCCCGCGAATCGGAGCTGGCTATCTCCACGACAAGGTAGTCGCCAGGCAAGTCCATCAGCGTCTCGCTTGGTGCAATGAAGTGTGCAAGCGAGCGGTATGGCGGGTTGACCAGCTTTATCACTTTCTCTGTCTCAGGCTGTACGAGCTCGTTCTCCTCAGCTTCCAAGGCGTTTTCCTGTTCCTAGGCGCTAAGGAACGTTGTCAGGTCGATTTCGCCACGGTCGCTGTCCGGATCCGGCACGGCAATCTTCGAGACTTCCGGCGGCGGAAAGTCTTGTTCGCCTTCCTCGCATTCCCATTCGCCTTCCTCGTTCTCGGAACCGCAGAGCCAGAACTCGTCCGTTTCCTTGTGAAGGACGGGTTCAAGCTGCCCCTGCTCCGGAGAATTGCGACAACCCGTAAGCGCCAACGCGATCGCCACCGTGGCAGCAAGCGAAGACCTGACACTCACTCGGTTCATCAACCTCTCTCGATTCCGGGCGGAGTCTCGAAGGGAATGGGCCATTCGGACGTGGACCTTGAAACGCGTCCAAAGCGATCCCATTCCCGATTCTCTGCAACAATTTGTAACATTTGCAGCGAAGACTCCATGGGTCCACCGACGAAACGGATCGCTTGAAGTGTTAGCCACGCTTGACCAATTTGAACGAGTGCCGCGCGTGCTTCGCCTGGACATCGCAGGCCATCCCGTTGGCTGGATCCACTGGAGCAAGGCTGCGAGCCTCTACAGTCGCGAGCTGGTTCGATGGACGATGGGGGATACCGTTCTGCGTTTGATTGGCGGAATATCCAAGGCGACCGGAAAACGAATCCATCTGGACATCCACACCATTATCTCTTGCCGAGGCAAGATTGTGAGGAGCCAGCGCGCCGAACCATCCGTCACAAACGCCGCCCTGTTCGCTCGGGACCACCATCGGTGCATGTACTGCGGAGGCAGATTCGCGGACGGGGCTCTCACAAGGGACCACATCACGCCGAAGTCCCGGGGCGGAACAGACCGTTGGCAGAACATCGTAGCGGCGTGCAGGCGCTGCAACCACTTCAAGGGCAACCGCCTGCCGCACGAGTGCGCAATGGAACTGATCGCTGTGCCGTACGTTCCCAACGCAGCGGAACATCTCGCGTTGTGCAACAGCGGTCGGATACTCGCAGACCAGTGGGATTTTCTCGAGAGACGGTTCGGTGCGCACAGCAGGTCCCGAGCCGAACTGTAGCTGATGGCGCCCCGGCGCGTCATGCTAGCCGACATGCTGCGTAGCTTGGCGCAACAGTTCGGAGACGCAACCGGTTACCTTCTTGGCAGTGTCAATGTTAAGGAATTCGTTCGGACCGTGCGCGTTCGAATGTGGTCCCAGCACACCTGTGGCGAGAACCTCGCAGTCGGGAAAGCGAGTGCCCAACATGTTCATGAACGGAATCGTGCCTCCGCAGCCGATCTCCTGGAGGGTTTCGCCGAACCAGGCGCGTGACGCCGAGTCCAAGCACTTCGCATGCCAAGTTGACATCTCCTTGGCTCTCCAGCCGGGCTCTGCCGCCTCAATGTCAAACCTCACGTCAGCGTCTTGGGGCGCTTCTCTCTCCAGAAGCTGCTTGATCGACTGCGCGGCTCGGGCCGCATCCAACGTAGGGGGTGTCCGTATCGAAAGCTTGAGCTGCGTCTGAGGTCTAAGCGTGTTACCGGCGGAGTCCATGGAAGGAGCCCCTTCGAACCCCGTGGTCGCCAGGCTTGGTTCCCACGAGTTGGAGAGCAGGAGCTGGACTGGATCACTGGATGCAGGGCGAGTCTCACCCGCCCATGGGTAGCGTTCGATCACGCCTTGGCCCAGACAGGCTGCGGTCTTCGCCGCTTGATGTCGAACCGTTGGAGGGATCTGAACACGCAGGCAGTCCGCCATCTGCCCGGAAGTCGAATTCTCAAGCCGGTCGAGGACGTTGCGGGCTATCCGAAAGCTCGAGGGCACGATGCCTCCCGCGATGCCAGAGTGAACGCCCTCTTCAAGCACGCGAACGGTGAGCTGACCGACGATGATTCCCCGTAACGACGTCGTCCGCCACAGCTGGTCGTAGTTGCCCGCCTCAGCATCCAGGCACACGAGCAGATCCGGCTCGCCGATTTCGTCTGCAAGCATGTCCATGTACATGGGCAGGTTGTAGCTTCCACTCTCTTCGGTGCCTTCGATCAGGATCAGGCAGCGCGGATGAGGGATCTGCTGGTCCTGCAGCACGCCAATCGACGAAAGCGCCGAGAAGATGGCGTAGCCGTCATCGCCTCCACCGCGTCCGTATAGCAGCTCGCCCTTTCGCACCGGGGTCCACGGCCCGCATCCCTCGTGCCAGCCTTCGAATTCGGGCTGCTTGTCATAGTGGCCGTACATCAACACGTTGCCGCGCGCGTCGCCAAATGCAGGCACGGCGACCACGATCACTGGGGGCTGGCCATCGGCCGGCGCCAGCCGATGCGTAGCGCCGACGATGCCGTGGCGGTCAACCTGAGAGCGCAGCAGTTCTGCAGCGGACACCAGGTATCCGTTCGCTTCCCAGTCTCTGTCGAAGGACGGGGACTTCGCGGGTATGCGAATGTAGTCCTCGAGCGTGGGGATGGCGAGTTCATCCCACAGCCGGTCAAGGTAGTTCCGTGACTGATGCAAGTTCATGAGAGTGCGTGATTCGGATCGGAATGGACTTGCGGAACAACGAGGAGGCGAGCGCGCCGCTCTTGAAGGATGCAGCAGAGATCGTGATCGTTTCCGCGCAGCCTGGAACTGCTCGGATGGAGTGGATCTTCGGCGATCGCCGCCCGTTTGCACACCTGCTGGAGGTGCGAATGGTAGCCTGTTAACGGTAGGAGGCATGCCGATTTGTCCCGCGACCGCAAGGCTCAGATGATTCGGTGGGCTTCTTCGCTACCATGCCCGGCAAGGGTGTACGTCTTCCGCTTGGGTTGGGACGAGGCACGAACAGGCCCTCGAGACCCGACAAGAAGAGCGAGCCTCCCTCGATCGACGCTGCGAGCCAGGAACCCCGCATGCTGAAGAGACAGACCCCGCTTCCCTCCAAGGACGACGTGCACGTGCGGTTTGCAGGGGTCTCGAAGACATTCGACGGCACCTCCAAGATCGTCGATGACCTCGACTTGGACATCTACCGGACGGAGTTTCTGACGTTGCTAGGGCCCTCGGGTTCGGGCAAGACGACTTGCCTGATGATGCTTGCGGGATTCGAACCCACATCCGGGGGCAGCATCTTCATCAACGGAGAAGAGGTCTACAACAAGCCGCCACACAAGCGGAACATCGGGATGGTGTTCCAGAACTATGCTCTGTTCCCCAACATGACCGTGGGCAAGAATCTCGCGTTTCCGCTTGAGGTCCGCGGGGTGGACACCACCGAAAGGAGCCAGCGGGTCGCCCGAGCCCTGGACTTGGTGCAGTTGGAGGGATTTGAAGATCGTCGGCCGTCTCAGCTTTCGGGAGGGCAGCAACAGCGAATAGCCATTGCCCGGGCTTTGGTCTTCGAACCGGACCTGGTGTTGATGGACGAGCCCCTCGGCGCGCTCGACCGCACGCTGCGAGAAGAAATGCAGTACGAGATTCGGCGAATCCAGCGGAACGTGGGCGTCACCATGGTTTATGTGACGCACGACCAGCAGGAGGCCATGGTGCTTTCGGATCGCGTGGCGGTTTTCAATGAAGGTCGAATCCAGCAGGTTTCGGATCCCGAGACCCTCTACGAACAACCGGACGCGCCGTTTGTGTCGGAGTTCATAGGCGAGAACAACCACTTGCCTGGATTGGTCAGCGAGGTCTCCGACCGTGTCGTCAGCGTCATCGTGGGAAACGCCCGCGTCAAGGCATTTGGCGTCGGCGAGTTTCGGGTTGGCGACGCCTCCACGGTCGCCATCCGGCCGGAGCGCGTTGCGCTGTCGCCGGAACCCGGCCTCTACTCCAACGAATTCGAAGCGGTGGTCAACGACATCGTCTTTCTCGGGGACCACCTCCGAATTTCCGTAAGGGTTATCGGACAGGACGATTTCGTGGTGAAGATCTCCAATATCCTTGGCCACGGTTTGGTCTTGCCGGGCGACAGGGTGACAATTGGATGGTCAGCGCTGGACTGTCGTGCACTTGCGCTGGAATAGGAGCGAGAAATGACGAGGCGTTGGTTTGGCTGCATTCGATCGCTCACCAGTGGCGCATTGCTTTGTGTGTTGTTTTTGCTCGGAGCGTGGGTGCACGCGGAAGAGTCGATCACGGTCGTGAGTTTTGGAGGCTCTTATGCCAAGGCCTGCGTGAAGGGCTACCACATTCCGTTCACCGAATCTACGGGCATCACCGTGAATCTCGACGACTACAACGGCGGACTGGCGCAGATCCGGGCGCAGGCGGAATCAGGATCGGTCCACTGGGACGTCGTTGATGTGGAGAGCACGGAAGCGATCATCGGGTGTGACGAGGGGCTGTTCGAACCCATCGAACTTGCATCTCTTCCGCCTGCTGCGGACGGTACATCGCCTGTTCAAGACTACGACGACGATGTCGACTTGGAGTGTGGAGTTCCCACGATTTACTGGGCGACGGTGATGGCCTACAACCGAGAACTCTTCGAAGGAGAAGCACCGAGCACTGTAGAGGACTTCTTCGACTTGGAAAAGTTTCCCGGACGTCGTGCCATGAGACGCACACCGGTGGCCAACCTTGAGTGGGCTTTGATGGCAGATGGAGTGCCACTGGACAAGATTTATGACGAGCTGGGCACGGAAGAGGGACTCGTCCGAGCGTTCGAAAAGCTGGATTCCATTCGAAGTTCGCTCATTTGGTGGGAAGCGGGTGCCCAACCGCCACAGATGCTCGCGGATGGCGAAGTCATCGTGAGTACCGCGTACAACGGTAGGATCTTCAACGCCCAAGTCCTTGAAAAGCAACCGCTGG
>JAGWBL010000029.1:0-1311 GCA_021295935.1 Pseudomonadales bacterium | reverse complement strand
CCGGGCGGTTGCAGACTCCCCGAATCTCGTGAATGCGCTCAGGTTCGTGCGCTTCGCGGCGCGTCCGGAATCCATGGCGGGGGTGGGACGCTACATCGCGTACTCGCCGACCCGAGAGTCGGGGCGGGCCCTTGTGACGCATCACGCCGAAACAGGGGTCGAAATGGCGCCTCACCTTCCTGCGTATCCTGCCAACACCAAGAGACGACTCATCAACAACGACGAGTTTTGGGCGAATCATCTGGACGAACTGAACGAACGGTTCAGCGCTTGGCTTGCTCGCTAGGCTGGTGACGCTCGCTGCGGAGACCATCTCGAGATACTCGGCACGTCAACAGGTCTGGTCGTGAGCAGTGGCTCCGGCTCCACTCGAAGTCCGTTGGGGAGCCCGAAGCGACTTTCCGCGCTGATACTTGCTCTGCCTCTTCTTGCGTTCACTGTGGTGTCCTTCGTGGTGCCGCTGGCGCAGGTGTTTCTGAAGAGCGTACATGAACCGGAGACTGCGGATGCTTTGAGCCTGAGCCTTCGTACGCTGGAAGACTGGGATGGAACTGCCCTGCCGACAGAGGAGACCTTCGCAGCCATGGCGAAAGACCTCCTGGCAGCACGCGAGAATCGGAACATCGGCAAGGTCGCAACCCGTGTGAATCGCCTGCACAGCGGCGCGAGATCGGTACTGGTGAAAACAGGATCGAGGCTCCGACGGGTTGACCACACGACAGCGGACTGGCGTGCGGAGATGCTGAAGATCGATGACGAATGGTCCGAGATCGCGTTCTGGATTGCCATTCGAGATGCTGGCAGCCGGTTCACCGCAAGGAACTATCTGCAGGCCTTGGACCTGCAGAAATCTGCCGGTGGCTGGATCGAGCGGGTGGACGAGAGCAGGCAGATCTACGTCACGTTGTTTCTTCGGACGCTTGGCGTGAGTCTCGTGGTGACGGTTGTCTGCCTCTTGGTCGGATATCCGATTGCTTACACGATCGCCAACGCATCCACCAGGTGGATGGGGGTGCTGCTTCTCTTGGTGCTAGTGCCGTTCTGGACTTCCTTGCTAGTGCGCACAACGTCCTGGATCGTGCTGTTGCAGCAACAGGGCGTGGTCAACGATGTTCTGGTGACCGCCGGACTTGTCGGGGATGCGAATCGGCTACAGCTGATCTACAACATGACCGGCACGGTCGTTGCCATGACTCATGTGCTGCTGCCCTTCATGGTGCTTCCGATCTACGCGGTGATGAGGGGAATTCCCTCGTCCTACGTGAATGCTGCCGTGTCACTAGGTGCCACGCCCACGCGCGCGTTCTTTCG
>JAGWBL010000028.1 GCA_021295935.1 Pseudomonadales bacterium | reverse complement strand
CGAGAGATGGCCAACAGCAGACGTTCTGGGCCTTGACAGCTCCCGGACGATGCTCGAGAAGGCCGCGTCCCATGCTGGAAGGGTCCAATGGCAACTCGGGGACATACAAACCTGGAAACCGACGCAACCAGCGAACCTCATCTACTGCAACGCAAGCCTGCACTGGCTCGACGACCATGAACGGTTGCTCGCATCACTGATGGAACATCTGAGTGACAACGGGTGTCTCGCAGTGCAAATGCCGCTGTCACACCAGCAGAAGACGTTGGCGCTGATCGTCGAGGAGCTTGACGCCTTGCAAGCCGAACCGCTGGAGATGTCACTCTCACTTCTAGTGGAGAAGTTCACCGGGCCCTGGATGCACGATGCCCCTGACTACCATCGCCTTCTTGCTCCGTTGTCCAGGGAACTTCGGGTCTGGGGCACCGAGTACTTCCACGCGCTGAGCGGTCCTGACCCTGTCATGAATTGGTTGAGCGGAACCGCTCTTCGACCCGCTTTCAAGCACCTTGCCGAGCGCGACTCCTCTCAGTTGCTCTCGAACTTTGCCACGGCGGTGGCGAAGCAGTATCCGAGACATTCCGACGGCACGGTGCTCCTGCCCTACAAGCGGTTGTTTCTCGTCGCCTACAAATAGGCGGCCGGCCCGGCTTTACTCGCTTGGTCCGGTTGATACCATGCCGCCATGCAGCCCCTGATCGCCCCCTCGATACTCGCTGCAGACTTTGCGCGTTTAGGCAACGAAGTGCGTGACGTCATGGACGCGGGTGCCGACCTGATTCATTTCGACGTAATGGACAACCACTACGTCCCGAATCTCTCGGTTGGTCCGCTTGTGCTCCGGTCGCTTGTAAAGCGCCATCCCGACGTCGAGTTCGATGTCCATCTCATGGTGTCGCCGGTCGAGCGGCTTGTCGATGAGTTCGCTGCGGCGGGCGCCGCTTGGATCACCATACATCCGGAAGCGACGGAGCACCCCCATGCAGTCCTCTCGCAAATCCGCAGACACGGTTGCAAGTCGGGCGTCTCCTTGAATCCGGGGACCCCTCTCGGAGTGGTGGAGCCGTTGCTGAATTCGCTGGACTTGATGCTGATCATGTCGGTGAATCCCGGTTTCGGTGGACAGTCCTTCCTTCCGGAGGTCCTTCCCAAGACAAGATGTGCCCGCGCATTGATCGACCAGAGCGGCCATTCGATCCGATTGGAGATCGACGGTGGCATTGCCGCCGACACCATTGGTGATGCCCACAGGGCCGGAGCCGACATGTTCGTCGCGGGCAGCGCTGTGTTCGGCGCTGACAACTACTCGGATGCCATCCAGTCGATGCGCGTCGAACTGAATGCCTAGTGGCCGCAGGTACGCGGCGTACCTTTTCGATCTTGACGGTACCTTGGTCGACACGGCTCCCGACCTGCTCGTCGCGCTGAATGCCGTGCTTTCCGCACGAGATCAGCTCTCGGCAGACATCGAATTCGCGCGCCACTGGGCTGGGTTCGGCGCACGGGTGATGATTGAGCAAGCTCTCTTCCACCACGACGCCCAACCGCTCGACTCCCTGCAACTGGAGCGAGCGTTCGAGGAGTTCATCGAGAGCTACCAAGAGAACTTGGCGGTGGAAAGCGCCCCCTACCCGGGCGTAGTGGAAACGCTTGAGCAACTCAAGTCCGAAGGCGTCCCCGTGGGAGTTGTAACGAACAAGATGGAACGACTGTCCCGGGACTTGCTTGAGAGCCTGAACTTGGTTCAGTTGATTCAGGTTCTCGTCGGGGGCGACACGCTTCAGGTACGCAAGCCCCGCCCCGAGCCCGTGCTCCACGCATGCGAGACGCTGGGCGCCGACCCACGGCAGGCTGTTCTCGTAGGTGACTCTCCAACCGATGTCGAGACCGCGCGTGCGGCCGGATGCGGCGCAGTCTGTGTCAGGTACGGCTACAGCCACGGCATCGCGCCCCAGGATCTTGACGCGGATCTACTTGTCAACTCGCTTCTTGACGTGCCGTGACCAGTCGGTCTGCAACGCGCCCTCCGGACGGAACGGAAGCGACGATTCGTGTCGCGACAATTGAACCATTCGTGTCGCGACAATTGAACCATGTCGGCGTTTTCCACCTATCCTATCCTTGCATGCACGCAGAACGTTCTCGTCTGATCTCGCTTGCTCCGTCACGCCGAAGGCGCCTCTTGCGACAGTCGCCCTCCTACCTCACCTCTGACCGGAATCCTCCCTTGCCTAGACCAAATCAACTGCTTCGATGGCCCCCACTCACTCTAGTGAGCCTGTTGCTGGCGATGTCCTGCTTCGCGGAAGATTCACTGCCTCTCACGCCCGAGCGGTCCGTGAAGTTCGAAACCAGCGAAGTCACCTGGCTCTCGCTGGACGTGTCTCCGGACGGAGAGAGACTCGTGCTTGAAGCTGTCGGGCACCTCTACACCATGGACATCAACGGCGGCGTGGCCAATCAGATCACCGCCGGCATGTCGTTCAACTCGACACCTGCGTGGTCTCCAGATGGAGAGTGGATCGCGTTCGTTTCCGATAGGCGCGGTCAAGAAGAGCTCTGGATCACCAGTCCCGATGGCTCCGAGACGCGTCGGTTGTCCACCGGATCTTTCAACTCCGAACTCACTTCGCCAACTTGGGCTCCGGACAGCTCCCATGTGGTTGTCGCGGAAACGACGTGGCCGCAACGTGTCTACGCACTGAAGGCGTACCACCTCGACGGCGGGTCGGGTGTCGGTGTCACGGCTGTCGCGTCCAGTGACATGCCCAACAACGAACGCTGGAACGCGACAGGGCCGAAATACTCGCCGGACGGGAAGTTCATGTTCTACGCGGGCAAGTATGGGGGCTTTGGCTACGACCTTCGATTTCCTCTTTGGCAGATCTACCGACTGGAGCTCAAGTCCGGCGAGACCGACCAGGTCACCAGCGCGGTCGGCAGCGCGTTCCGGCCCGAACTGTCGCCGGATGGCCGACTGCTGGTGTACGGCACACGCCATGGAACCTCCACGCAGCTCCGCATTCGCAATCTGGAGTCCGGCTCCGAATCGGTGTTGGCAAGCAGCGTGATTCGAGATGAACAAGAGTCGCGATTCACACGCGACCTGTTGCCAGGATTCACGTTCACTCCGGACGGCAAGAGGCTGATCTTCACGTCCGACGGCAAGGTCCGATCTCTTGACCTGGAGACGCGCGATCTGACCGAGATCGCGTTCTCGCTGACCGTCGACCGCGGGTTGGGACCGCGTCTCTATTTCCCATACAGGATCGGACTCGGACCCGTGAGGGCGCGCCTGGCGCGGGATGTCGCTGTGTCGCCGGACGGCTCGTCTGCTGCCTTCTCTGCTCTTGGCAAGCTCCACAGAGTTGACCTCGACACTGGAAGCGTCGAGCCGATCGGAAAGATCGAGGAGTATGCCGCGCAGCCAACGTGGTCGGTTGACGGCCGTCACATTGCGTATGTGACTTGGTCCTTCGACGGCGGCCATGTTTGGACCATGCGGGCGAACGGTCGCGGCAAGCCCCGGCGGATCACGGATGTTGCTGCCTTCTATTCGCAACCGCTGTGGTTTGGCGACAACAAGCAGATCATCGTGGTGCGCGCATCTGCGCAACAACGGATCTACGCGGGATCCGACTGGGGCCAACACACGGGATCGGACTTGATTGCATTGCCGATTGGCGGCGGAGAGCCCAAGCCCATACGACCGGCACGGGGACTGACGGCACCGCATCTGGGACCCGATCCGCAACGAATTTACCTGTACCACTCCCCCTTCGTCTTCGGCGGAAGCGATTCCGCCATTGTGTCCATCCGACTGGACGGAACGGATCTTCAACGCCACTTCAGCGCCAAGGGCGCAGGCATTTACTACAGCCAGGATCCGGTTGCCTCTCCCGCAGCGAGGCTTTCACCCACGGGTGGACATGCGCTGGCGATCAGCGCCAACCAGCTGTTTCTGTTCAGGCTGCTCCATACCCAGTTCACCCACATCGACGCAAACGTTTCCAACGCGCCTGTTCCAGTGGTCAGGCTCACCGACGTCGGTGCGGATCAATTTGGGTTCACCCGAGACGGCAAGCACGTCCACTGGACTGCAGGTAGCACTCTCCATGTGCGGCCGATCAGCGAGATACGGTTCCGCGAAGAGGCAGACACTGATGGGGCGAACGACTCGGCGGAAGCCGATGACGACAACGAACTAGAGACTTCCGAAGGCTCAGACGACAGCATCGCCGAAACCGAAGAAAGATCCGAACCGGACGCGAGCGCTGAGGGTGAGGATTCCGCTGAATCTGCAGTCGCGGCAAGTGCGGGGGACGCGTTCGCCGAAGAACAGTTGCTCGAAGAGCACGAGAGCGTGCGTACGCATGAACTGAAGGTCTATCGGGCCCGCTACGCACCGAAAGGCACGTTGGTGCTTGCCGG
The DNA here is from genome assembly GCA_021295935.1 of Pseudomonadales bacterium. Classification (GTDB taxonomy): domain Bacteria; phylum Pseudomonadota; class Gammaproteobacteria; order Pseudomonadales; family Azotimanducaceae; genus Bin55. The sequence continues at coordinate 4,852 of JAGWBL010000028.1, read as the reverse complement.
CGCGACCTTGATCCCCGTCAGGGGCGACGAAGCGGAACCGGTCGAGAACGCCACGATAGTCGTCAAGAACGATCGCGTCCACCTGATCACCACCGGAGAGTACGTCCCAGGACCGGATGCCGAGGTGATGGACGTGTCGGGATTGTTCGTGGTTCCCGGCTATGTCGACACCCACGCACACTTCAGCATCCATCGAGACGTCCTCGGAACGCAATCCGCATCGCTCATGGCCAATCTCGCCTACGGGATCACCACCGGAATCGATGTCCAGCCAAGCACGGTCGACGTGCTCGACTACCAGGATCTCGTCGACGCAGGCGCGATGGTGGGCACGCGACCCCTTTCCACAGGACCGGGAGTGTTCAGCGACAACTCCTTCGAGTCCCGGGGGCACGCCCACGCCATCCTGAAACGCTACAAGAACAACTACCGGGTGCACAACCTCAAGGCGTACATATCTGGAGGACGCAAGCAAAGGCAGTGGATGGTGGAAGCCTCCAAGGAGCTCAAGCTCATGCCCACGACCGAAGGCGGGCTAGACTTCAAGGGCGGAATCACCCACGCAATTGACGGATTCTCGGGTCACGAACACAACTTCCCGTCCACCGATCTCAGGCGTGATGTTGTGGAACTGGTGGCTCGATCTGGACTGGCCTACACTCCCACGCTGCTGGTGAACTACGGCGGACCTTCAGGGGAGTCCTGGTACTTCACCCTCGAATCTCCCTACGACGATGCCAAGCTTCGACGATACACCCCGCCGCAGTTGCTCGAATCCCGCGCGCTTCGCCGCAACTGGTTCCACCCGAGCCAGTACGTGTTCTCCCAACTCGCCGCCCAAGCACACAAGCTGGTTGACGCAGGAGGCAAGGTCGGGGTGGGATCGCACGGCCAACTCCAGGGACTGGGGTTCCACTGGGAACTCTGGTCGATCCACAGCGGCGATTTCACCAACTTCGAAGCGCTCCGAGCGGCCACCCGTCACGGTGCCGAGATGATCGGCATAGCGCAGGACGTCGGAAGCATCGAAGAAGGCAAGCTGGCGGACATGGTGGTGCTGACAGCCAATCCGCTGGAGGACATCCGCGCCACTGCGTCCATTCGATACGTCATCCAAGGCGGTGTGATGAGAGACGGAGAGACCCTCGAAGAACTCTGGCCCATAGAGAGACCTGCTCCGGAACTGCATTGGGGCATCGGCGAGCCCAACTGACCGCCAGAGGCAGTTCAGACGTTGTGTCGTGCCGCGGCTGACCTCGGTGTGATGTCGCGGAAGTTCCCCGCTCGAGAGGGTGTGTGGGCTCACTGGTTGCCGTGTCGTCGGCACCACTCGCCCGCACATCAGCCGCAATCCTTGCACGCGCGTACCGCGAGAAAACCGAGCGCTAGCGATTCAGGGACGACTGCTGTGCCAGAGCGCTGTCTAGGTTGCGTCTGCGGAGACGATCGCCCCAACCGAAGCTGGGATCAAGGCAAGACTGCTCGACGGGAAAATGCGTTGGATCAGCAACCTCCCCAGTGTCTGCCAGCTTGAACTCTTTTTGCCGACCCTTCGAGTTGCGCGCACCTCTCACGACCAAGCAGCGCCGTCTCACCCCGCCATGGGCGACAGCACGCTTTACCCGACCGGTCGATTGGACGCAAACCGAGACAGCGAACTGATGCACGTGTGCCTGGTGATGGGTGGCACCGGCAGCGGTGGCATGGAACGCCACGTGAGCGACCTTGCAAGAGAACTTGCGCTGAAGCACAGGGTGACGGTCCTCGCTCATCCGATTCACGCGCATCTCTTCCCGGAACCCGTCGTCCACGTGCACCTCGACTTCGGTCGATGGCGTCACAATCCGATCGTCACCCTCCAGTTCGTACGGGCGATCAAGCGGCTCCGCCCAGCCGTGATCCATGCCCACCACCGGAAAGCAGGCGCGATGGTCCGGCAAGCGAGTCCCTTCCTCACGGCACCCCTCATTCTGACCATCCACGGCATGGGCAAGGCGAATCGCATCGCCAAGGCGTTCGATCACGTCATCGGTGTCAGCGAGTGCGTAACCGCCAACATCAATCATCCCTGCAAGTCCACGGTTCTCAATGGCAACGGCTAGCGCCCCGGTCCAAATCTTGGCGATTGGCAGACTTGTGGCCGCGAAGCGGTGGGATGTCCTGATTCGCGCTTGGACTCACGTCGCAGAGCGAGTGGCCATAGCAGGCGACGGCGAACTCCACAAGCAACTGGGAGTTCTTGCCGACTCGCTAGGAGTTTCGGACCGCGTCCGGTTTCTCGGACACCGTGACGATGTCGCGGAACTCCTGGAGGGTGCAAGCGTCTTGGTGTCCACCTCCCAGAGCGAGGGCTTCGCCTATTCTGTCCTCGAAGCGCTACAAGCCGAGTGCGTGGTTGTTTCGACGCCGACCGGAGTAGCGAACCAGCTCGTGCCCGAGGCGTTCCGGTTTCCCGTCGGAGACAGCGAACAGTGTGCTGGCATCGTCAACCGCACGCTCAAGGACTTGTCGCGTGCCCGCGGGGCGTTCGCAGGCGCCTGGAGAGCAGCGAAAGAACTGACCGTGGCGCGGATGGTGCGCGAGACTGAAAGGATCTACGCCAACGCGCTCCGTGCCGCCGGAGTGGAAGCTGGTTCCGTTCAGCGCCGTCGATAGCAGCCCATGCGACGGTTCATGGCAATCACTTCTGGTTCAACAGCCTCCAGCACCGACCATAGGCCCAGACCGGGATCAAGTGCCGGATGGCTCCGAAGCGCAAGCAACCAGAAGAAGTACCGGTGCGTGCCATGGCCCGGCGGCGGCATCGGCCCGGCGTATCCTGCAGTGCCGAAATCGTTCGTTCCTTGGACGTACATCGTGCTGCCCTCGTCGAGCGAGCGGACGTTTCCTGGAATTCCGTAGAGCACCCAGTGGACAAAGCCGTATTGCCCGGGCGTGATCAACGGCGCGTCCGGATCGTGGCAAAACACCGCAAACGACTCGGTGCCGTCGGGAACCTTGGTCCAAGTGAGCGCGGGCGACACATCCGGACCCTCGCCGCTGTGTCTGGCGGGGATCATCCCGGCTTCCTCGAATGCCGTACTGGCAAGTTGCATCTCCGAGAGCGCTAATCCCATGCACCACTCCTCAAGCTGAGAGCCGAATCAACACCACCCGCATTGTTGCATAGATTGCGATCTTCCCGATGTTCGTCGAGCGCGAGCACTCAGCGGTTTCCGATCAGCCGTGCCGCTGCGCGCCCTGCTGCATGGATCGACCTGCCGGTCAGTTGGGTCTTCGGTTCGGGGCCCATCCTGCCTGCTCCGACTGCTCCACCACATCACGGAGAATCTCGGTCATGAGTCTCAATCCGACACTGGGCATGCATCACGTTGCACTGCTGGCGCAAGACATGGACGCCATGCGTCGGTTCTACGTCGATCTGCTGAAGCTGGAGATTGAGTGGCAACCGGATCCAGACAATCTCTACCTGACCAGCGGAAGCGACAACATCGCCATCCATCGGGCGAGCTCGCTGCCGGCAGAACAGGGGCAACGGCTGGACCACATCGGGTTCATCCTGAAAGAACCAGAAGACGTCGACCGCTGGTTCGAACACCTCTCCGACGCTGGTGTCGAGATGCGATCGCAGCCCAAGACTCATCGCGACGGCGCCCGCAGCTTCTATTGCCTGGATCCTTCGGGGACGGTCGTGCAGATGATCTATCACCCGCCCATCTCGGATCGCAACTGAGAAGCTCAACCCACTCCTTCGTCAGAGTCTTCTGGTGGTGGAGGTCATGACCTTCGAAGCCAGCGTCATCAGCAGGCGCACCGGTCTGGAAAACTCGATTCCTCCTCTGGACCTGGCGGTCGCCCCGTGTCTCACCTCGTCTGCCCGAATGGCCGCCAGCACTTGGCGGCTGCGTCGGTCCTTCTCCGGCATCCTGTCGAGGTGCCGATCGAGGTGCTCACAAACCTGATCCTCTGTCGCCTCCACAAATCCGAGGCTGATGCGGTCTCCAAGCGAACCGACCAAGGCGCCAAGGAGCACTGACGAACCGTAGAACACAGGATCCAGAACGCTCGTATGCGAGCCAAGCTCCTCTATCCGAGTCCTGCACCAGCCGAGATGCTTTCGCTCTTCGTCCGCGGCCTCGAGAAGCACACGTCGCGCGGTTGCGGAGTGCGCCACCAAGGCCTGACCTTCGTAAAGGCCTTGCGCGCAAATCTCCCCTGTGTGATTGACGCGCATCAAACCCGCAACGAAATCGCGCTCCGAATCGCTCATCCCGATCGACTGCTCGTGTGTGGGCATGGGTCCAGTTCTCCCCGTCCCGGTGACCGACCGGAGACCGACGTCGACGACTCGCACCAGCCAATCCAGATTCAGCAAGTTACGACTCCGGCAAGTTTGTCGTCGCCATCGATTCGGCGCGGACCGCGTTCGTTCAACGGCCAGTCGATTTGCGCACGGACCCAAGTGAAAGGGACTTGCACACATGATTAGATTGCTTCATGCAACCCTCCTCCAGCAATTCTGGTGACGGTTCATCAGGGTGGCCAAAGCCTCCGCCTTGTCAACAGGGATGAACACCATACAACTCAACGTGTCGGCCCAGCACTCGTTGACGTCCTCGTGCACCATCGCCTGTCGATGACGCCATACCGCTTCGCGGCGCTGTTCCAAGCCGATGCGATTCAAGACACACTGCCAACCTGCATCCGGATCCATATGCCCGTTTCGGCAAGGTCGATCTGGATGGGGGCAGCAATTCGAATTCGGACAGGGACCGTGGGCAAGCGAGCGATTGTGAACGAGATCATGCGAGATCGGTTCCCTGCTCCGCTCTTACGAGTTACGGACTCACGC
>JAGWBL010000027.1 GCA_021295935.1 Pseudomonadales bacterium | reverse complement strand
GGCGCCGTAGTCCACGAAGAACCCGAAAAACAGGCCATCGCGCGCGACGTCGTCAGGAAGAGACACGATCTCGTCCTCGCGCCACTCGAAGCCGTAGCTGCCGATGACCGTGCCGTTGGGCAGGTCGAACATCGCGCCGGACATGAACGCAGTGACCAGGCTCTGGTTGATCTCCGTGTCGAAGTCTCGCGAGTCGAACAGGTAGTCACGTTCGGCCTTGGTCGCGAAATCACCGACAACGCCCGCGCCAACCCGATAGAGCCCCGGATCGAACATGTCGACCGGAACGCACCCGTCGGTGACATCCGGCGTGAGCTCGTACCGGGTCTGGAACCCGATTGGAGCCGTGGCATCCGCAAGACAGGGGATGCCGGCAGCGTTGTACCAGCCCAGCGCGTAGTTGAGCCGGTCCCCACGGATTCCCAGTCGGGACGACTTGCCCAGCGAACGGGTGATCACCGCTTCGACCTGGCCCGACCAGCCGTTCAGCGAGCCGATGCCATCCATGAACGGAAGATTCAGAGAGGCTCCGACCACATATCGGGATTGCGTCACCTCCGTGTCCACGGTGTTGCGGTCACCGTTGACGGACACTATCGGCACCATCTGAAGAGGCATGCCCGGATACCAGCCCACGGGCGCCAGCCACCACTCCGCGCAGGTCAATCCGAACGGAGCGAAGAACTGGTCGCAGCTACCGCCCGGAATGGGATCCAGGAAACTCCACCGGCTCAGGAACGCCTCACGAACCTCCGGCAACGAGAAGATCGCTGCCGATCCGTCGATCAGAGTCTGGATGCAGTCAATGCCGCCCTCGGCCTGCGGGTTGCAGAAATTGAACGGATTGTTCGCGGGAACGTCCGGGAACAATTGCGGTTCGCCAGAGTCCGCAAAGATGGCACGTCGCGCCCACTGCACTTCGAAGAACGGTGTCAGGTTCAGATCGCCAAGCATGGTGTACTCGCCGTACGCCATGAAATTGTTGCGCTTGACCTCCGGATAGTAGGAACGGTGACCCGTCCGGCCGTTGAGGTCGAAGTCGCGGAAGCTGAAATCTGCGTAGCCGTCACCATCGCCATCCAGCACGTGGATGCCGACGGGCACTGGATAGGTGGAATCCGACCAGCCGGGAATGCCGACATTGGTGAACCCAGGCGTGGGATAGATGCTGTACAGCGGTGCGCCCATGCTCACTCGGCTGGTGATCAAGCCCAAACGGCAGTCATCCCACCTCATCTTGTAGACAGTCGGGAAGAACATGTCCTTCTGGCGAATGGCACCGGACTGGTCGCGCTCAACGTGGCGATCGCAGTTCGAACGGAATGCGACATCGTCGAGCGTGGTCTCCGGGACGTCCTGGACGGACGAACCGAACCCCATGAATCCGCGATCGAAGTTGTAACCCCAAGACATGGTGTATGTCGTGGAGCCAATCTTCGAGTGCTGGTTGAGATCGTAGAACACATCGAACTCGAAGCCGTCGAAGTCCTCGCGCAGAATCACGTTCACTACGCCTGCGATCGCATCGGAGCCATAGACGGCGGATGCGCCGTCGGCCAGCACTTCGTATCGCTGCACAACGCTTCCCGGCATGAGAAGGTTGAGGTCAGGATTGGATGGAGCGCCTTCCACGCCTGCAGGAGCAAGCCGGCGTCCATTTATCAGGATGAGGGTGCGGGCAGCGCCCAACCCCCGGAGGTTGGCGGTTGACGCGCCTGGGCCATCATCGAGCACGTACCCGTTGAAGGTGAGGTCGATCTGTTCGCCACTGGCTTGCGTGGACTCCTGGATCACGTCTGCGGCGTCGATCAACCCGGCTTCACGAGAAGTCTCCGAATCGATGATTTGCAGGGGCGCGATGCTGGTGTATTCATCTCGCACCAGGCGAGAGCCAGTGACCACCAGAACCTCCTCGCGGCCCTGATCGGCCACTTCCGGTTCGTCTGTCTCCTGGACTTCTTCTTCTTCAAGCTCGGCCTCATCCGCGTCGGATGAATCAGTTTCCTGGGCTTGCAACGGCAACAGAAACGGCACCAGGGCAAGAGCGCCCATACCGACCAGAATCTGCAGCCAGTCGACTCTCCGTCGTGCAATAAGCATTTTCAAGTTCGCCTCCTGTATCCTGCGCCGCATCTCCCCCATGGGCACAGAAACGCACCAAATGGACCCGGATCCCGGCTAGAAGTCCGCGCGCGCGGCATGCGCGCGCAACGGCATGAATGCGCGGGGACTCGGGCACTCCATGCGAATATAGCAAATAGTACCGGTATTTTGAAGAGAAACTTGCAACTTCCAAACGTCGGATGGCATCGTCAGCACCCCGATTCGCCGAGAATCTCGCCGTTCGGCGCAAACGGCAGCCCAGTCTCCGGTCAGAACCGTCCTCCCCCGGGCGTCCGATGCGGCCGGACCGCGACGCGACGCACACTTGCCTGATCTCGAGCGCTCCTTGGCTGTGCCATGTCCGTGCCGGAGGCGGCACTCCAAGCCAAATCAACTACTATCCGATTCCCCTTCGCATTGGCGTTACGCACCAGCCGGCCCCGAAGCCGAGCGGTTCCCCGGCTTGACCGTTGCACATGTTTCATCAGCCCTTCCGTACATGCTCCGCGTCCCGATCGGCCTTTCGTCCAGAGGCAGGCGTGAATCTCCGAGCCTACCTTGCGATCTGCGACGCCAACTACGGGAAGCTCGATGCCTTGCTTGCCGCCTTTCCTTCTCCGGCCCCCACCTTGACCGTGATGCACTTCCGCAATGACCTTGACGGGCTCGCGTTCGAGACCCGCCCTCTCGGCGAATACACATCGGCCATCGAAATCAGCCATCGGGCCCAGTCGCCTTTGCCAGCGCTCGGAGTTTCCGTTCGCGCTTATCACGACCTCCAGACATCGGAAGTGATCGCGTTCCGGAGCGGGGGTTGGCACGGCGACCGTTCGGCTTCCCGCCGGACTGGCTCGACGCCGGTCAGCGGAAAGATCCAGACCTGCCGGTTCCTGGGCGAACTGCTTGAATTCTGCCTGGAAGAATCGGACAGATCGAACTGCCTGTTGCGGTACGGGACTCCTTTCAATCCCTTTGCGCCACCGGTCGCTTCCACAGATTCGACCTGATCCCGTCTCGGCCCGCGGTCGAACGTGAGGCGATGTCCGCACGCCCATGGCTCAATTCGACGTGGTGCAATCGGGCCAAGAGCCTCCCTTAACCTCAGGCTGCGAACGCAATCATCCAATTGACCGGTGACCGGCGTCTCGCCGTGGGTGCCACTCGCAGGTCCACCTCCACGTCCGCGCATGACTGTCGCCGTCGGCTCGTCGGATGAGCTGGCACCAAGCGTCACCCGACGCTTCCTGCCTCCGTCCTCAGGAAACGATCCATCGCCTTCGGAGTCCCAAAGGATGCCAAGTCCGGGCACTTGACAGCAGCTCGATGCATCGCCCTGGCCTGAATCCGAGCGTGGCGGCAATCGCGGGTCGCCCACAATCCGACCCAGGACAACTTCACAGTCGTCACTCATCCATTTGATCAATCCAGCGCCTCCTTCTGCGTTCGCAGACCTCGGCCGGCACGCAGCTGCCTGCGAATGAATCCACGACCAAGTCGTCCGGTTCAATCAACCTCCGAGAGCGGCTTGCACAGCGAGGGAGGAGAATCAGCGCAAACCCACCCAGCGGGCTTGTCCGTCTTGCGTTCCGATCTGGCGCGGCGCGGATCTCGATGAATTTTCCGTCCGTCCGTGGACGGTGGCATGCAACTGTCGACGGCGCGAAGCCCCTCGCTCCATCGAGCGACGAACGTGGCAGGCAGTTCACAATGGCCACCATCGCCCAATCGAAAGCCTCTTCCTGAACGGACCGAATCCGCATTGGCGGAAGTGCGCTTCAAGAGCGGGCTGACGATTCCGTGATCTGCATGGACGATTGATGTGGTCTGTAAGGAAATTCAGTGGTTTGTTAGAATCATGGTTGCAGATGGCGCTCCGAGATGTCAAACGGATTTGCATCGGCCGGCAGCATGAGCGGATTCCAGTCCGGGGAGCGAGAGACAGGAGCGTCCGGAGGTAAGGGATGACCGAGGCGTACAGCGCAGAGGCCATACAGGTACTCGAGGGATTGGATCCCGTTCGGATCCGGCCCGGGATGTACACCGACACCTCGTGTCCAAATCATCTCGTCCAGGAGGTGGTGGACAACAGCGTCGACGAAGCGCTGGCAGGGCATGCCAAGCGTATCGCCGTCGTGCTTCATCCCGACGAGTCCATCGAAGTGTCTGATGACGGGCGCGGATTGCCGGTCGACATCAACTCCCAGTTCCAGCTGACCGGGGTGGAACTTGCCTTGACTCGCCTGCATGCCGGAGGCAAGTTCGACCATCGGCATTACGGATTCGCTGGCGGCCTTCACGGTGTGGGCGTGTCGGTCGTCAATGCGCTTTCAAGTTGGCTCGAAGTTGAAGTCAAGCGCGACGGATTCGTCCATCGACAGAGATTCGAGCACGGCAAGCCAGTCACTCGACTGCTCAGGCACGACCGCGTGTCGCTTCGCAATACTGGCACGCGCATGCGATTCCTCCCCGACGCCAAGTATTTCGACGCCACCGAACTCCGCCTCAAAGGGCTGCGCCGTCTGCTGCGCGGCAAGGCAATCCTGCTGCCGGGCCTGGCTGTCGAGTTGTGCAACCTCAGCCAGCACACCCAGACGCCCCGTTCCGTCAGGTGGAAGTACGACCAGGGGCTTGGCGAGTACTTTCGCGGACAAGTTGCCGCGGAAACGATTCCTCAGGAACCGTTCATCCACGCCGCCAACGCCGGAGACCGGTCGGTGGAGTGGGCCCTTGCCTGGCAGCCAGGCGGGGACCAACCCTTGGGCGAAAGCTACGTAAACCTGATTCCCACCCCTTTGGGAGGAACGCACGTCAATGGTCTGCGAGCCGGACTTGCTGATGCAGTTCGCGAGTTCTGCGATTTTCGAAAGCTGGTTCCCAAGGCGCTGAAGTTGAACATCGAGGACGTCTGGTCCCGATGCGCGTTCGTGCTGTCGGCCAAGCTCGCCGATCCCCAATTCACGGGTCAGACCAAGGAACGGCTCTCCTCCCGCGATGCCGGAGGGTACATTTCCGCATTGGCAAAGGACGCGCTCAGTCTCTGGCTGAACAAGCATCCGCTCGAGGGCGAGCGGATTGCGGCCCTCGCCATTGACGCCGCGCAACGGCGGGCGGCACAAACCAAGTCCGTAGCGCGGAAGAGGCCGGCCTCGGGACCCACGCTTCCGGGCAAGCTCGCCGACTGCTCCTCTCGCGATCCCGCCGCTTCCGAGCTGTTCCTGGTCGAGGGAGACTCCGCCGGTGGCTCTGCCCGTCAAGCCCGAGACAGGGAATTTCAGGCCGTTCTGCCACTTCGCGGGAAGATCCTCAACACCTGGGAGCTCAAGAGCGACGCCATTCTCGAATCGAAGGCGGTTCTCGACATCGCCCTGGCAGTTGGAGTTCACCCCGGCTCGGACGATCTGACCGGTCTCAGATACCACAAGATCTGCATTCTCGCGGATGCCGACTCGGACGGCCTGCACATCGCAACTCTGTTGTGCGCCCTGTTTCTGAAGCACTTTCCCGCGATGGTCACACACGGGCACCTTTATGTCGCGATGCCACCCCTCTATCGCATAGACATCGGCACGAAAGTCAGATACGCAGTGGACGAGGCGGCGAAGATCCAGACTCTCGAGAGCCTGCGCGCGTCGAAACCTTCCGCCAAGGTGACAGTTCAACGGTTCAAGGGGTTGGGCGAAATGAACCCGACCCAGCTCAAGGAAACGGCAATGGACCCGGCGAGCCGTCATCTTGTCAGGATGCGCGTTGACGAGGAAAACTCCACGCACGAGAGGATGGACATGATGCTGGCCCGGACCCGTGCCGCAGACAGAAGAACCTGGCTGGAAGCCAAGGCGGATCACGCCGAACTGCATTGATCGCTTCCGGCACCTGCCACCCACAACCAAGACTTGAAAGGACCTCGAACGATGGCCATTGACTCTGATCTCGAGTCTGACGTCTTGTCGCTGCGCGAGTACACCGAGAAGGCCTATCTCGACTACTCCATGTACGTCATCAGCGATCGCGCCTTGCCCCATGCGGGGGACGGATTGAAACCCGTCCAGAGGCGCATCGTGTTCGCGATGTCGCAACTCGGCCTGACGGCGACTGCCAAGCACTCGAAGTCCGCCCGCACAGTCGGCGAGGTCATCGGCAAGTACCACCCGCACGGCGAGAGCGCCTGCTACGAGGCCATGGTGCTCATGGCGCAAGCGTTTTCCTTCCGATACCCGCTGGTAGACGGGCAAGGGAACTGGGGAGCGCCGGACGATCCCAAGTCCTTCGCCGCTCAGCGATACACCGAAGCCCGACTCACCCGCATCGCTGATCTCTTGCTCGCGGAGGCCAGGAGCGGCACAACCAATCTGATTCCGAACTTTGATGGCACGCTCACGGAGCCCCAACACCTTCCGGCTCAACTGCCGTTCGTTCTTCTCAACGGAGGCACGGGGATCGCTGTAGGGATGGCGACCGATCTGCTGCCCCACAATCTTCGGGAAGTGGTGGACGCGCTGATCCACCTGCTTGGAAAGCGAGCCGCCTCCAATCTCGAGTTGATGGAGTTCGTTCAGGGACCTGACCTGCCTACCGGCGGGACTGTCGCTTCTTCCAAAGACGAGATTCTTTCGGTGTATGAGACCGGGAGAGGAAAGATCCGAGGACGTGCCAGGTGGCATGTAGAGGACGCCGGCGTCGTTGTCACCGAGCTTCCATACCAAGCCTCTCCCGCACGCGTGCTCGAACAGATCGGCACGCAAATGGCGCAGCGCAAGCTGCCGATCCTGACCGACGTCCGCGACGAGTCCGATCACAAGCATCCCACACGGCTCGTTCTCGTCCCGAGATCCAACCGCGTGGACACCCGTCGGCTGATGCAGCACCTGTTCGCCACCACCGAGCTCGAGCGCAGCTACCGCGCCAACTTCAACGTGATCGGACTTGACGGCAAGCCCCGAGTGCTGAGCCTGCGGGGTTTGCTTCTTGAGTGGCTCGAGTACCGCCGTCAAACCGTGCGCAAGCGAACTGAACACAGAATCGAGCAGATTCGCCGGCGAACCCACTTGATCGACGGACTGCTGGTCGCCCACTTGAGTATCGACGAAGTGATTCGAATCGTCCGCGAGGAGTCGAATCCGGCCTTGGCGCTCATGGACACGTTCAGGCTCAGCGAAACGCAAGCAAAGGCGATCCTGGAAATTCGCCTGCGCCAACTCGCCCGCCTCGAGGAAATCGAACTCAAGACCGAGAGGGCCGAGCTTGAGCAGGAGCGGGACAAGCTGGAGGGCATTCTCGATTCCCCAAGACGGCTCGACATGACCATTCTCAACGAGCTCAAGAAGATCCGGCAGCAGTTCGGTGACGATCGCAGGACGCAGATCGATCCTTCCGACGATTCAAGACCCTACGCGGAGGACGAGCTCCTTGCCAGCGAACCGGTGACTGTGGTGCTCTCGGAAAGGGGGTGGATTCGGTCGGCCAAGGGACACGATGTGGATCCCCAGGCGCTGGCGTACCGGACCGGCGATCGGTACTTGGCGAGCCTGCGCACAAGGTCCAGCGACCATTGCTTTCTCCTCCATTCGACAGGAAGAGTGTTCAGTCTTCCCATCCGTGGGCTGCCAGCGGCCCGCGGGCATGGCGAGCCTCTCACGACCATGCTGTCCGTCGACGACGGCGGGCACTTCGTGGGAATGGTTGCGAATCGAACCCGGAGAATGCTCGTCACATCCGAAGCCGGATATGGTTTCGTGCTTCCCTTGAGGCAAGCCGAAACGCTCAAGCGGACCGGCAAGGCCGCTCTAAACTGCTCCGAGGGGACTTCCGCGCTCCCGCCCTGTCCGGTCGATGACGCTAGCGTGGTCGTTGCGTTCTCTTCCTCGGGACGATGGCTCGCCATGGACGTCGGTTCCCTTCCCCAGCAACCTCGCGGGAAGGGTGTGATTCTGATGAGACTCCTGGCTGGGGAGCAACTCTTGGCGGTGCATGCTGTAGCCGAGGGCGAGGCGCTCGTGGTCCACTCCGGAAAGCGGCACGTGAGTCTCAAGTGGCCACGAATCCGGGACCACGTAGCCGAACGCGCCCGACGTGGCACGCTTCTGCCTCAGGGGTTCAGGAAGATCGATGGCGTGGAGAAGGCTGGCTAGTCGCTTTGGGGGCCAGCGCGGGCAGCAGTCTGGGCTGGTCTCAACCGGGCGCCGGTGGCGAGATCCGGCGTGACTTCGCCTGAGTGATTTTCTCCACGCCTGAGTGATTTTCTCCACAAATCTACAAAAAAAGCAACGGAGCATGGGTGCCGGGAGGCACCCATGCTCCGTCTCTGTTTCCTTGCCCGGCAGATGAACTGCCGGGCTGATTCAGGCTAGTTGTACCCGTTGAACGAGTAGCTGAAGTTGACGTACATGGCCCTTCCGAGGAAGTCGTAGCCAACGCCGAGCGGATGATTGCTCACCGTCGTCGCACCGTTGTTGGCATTCTCCTGCGGGCCTTCCGTGTAGTCGATCTTCGGCGGAGCCTGGTTCAGGATGTTGGCAAGGCCAACACCTGCACGGACCCGACTGCCGGAGTAGTTGATCGACGCGGAGTGCACGAAGTACCTCGGGGCATCGCCAATGTCACGACATCGAACGTCTGCAGGCGGTCCCACGCAAGTGTCCGACCACGGAGTCGTATCCCAGAACTCTTCGAACTGGTCGGAAATCGGGGACAGTACCCGCGTGCTCCACAAGAGGCGCCAGCTATCAACCTCGCCAGCGAGATCGATGCGGTGCTTCCAGCGGTTGTAGCCCCACTGAGCCGTAGTCTCGTTCTCGATGCTCGCATCTTCTCCAAGCGTCAGGTCTTTCGACTCACGATCCAGCAACCGGTGGGACTTGACGTCCATCCAGATGCGGACTGTCTTGCCGAACACCTCGTGCTGATCCCTGAAATTCATGTTGAAGTCGAAGCCACGGGTCTTTTCGTTGTCACGATTGATGAACCCGACCATCACACGCTCGATGTTCGGCTGGTACGTGTTTTCCACCGTGTAATCACCTTCCGGGATTTCAATGTCAGTTGGACGAACTACGCGATCGCAGAACTCAGGGTCTCCTGGACGCAGTCCGTAGCAGTCATACATGATGAACTGCCACGTCGGCTCGATGATCGTGTCTCGCACGGCGATCTTGTAGTAGCTGTACGACAGCGTCAGATCAAACGCGTCGCTCCATGGTTGCTCGAACACCAGTCCCACCGACTCCGAGTCGGAGGTCTCGGGATTGAGGTCGGTCGTACCGCCCGTGTGGACGGGCGTGATAAACCACTGCGAACCACCC
>JAGWBL010000026.1 GCA_021295935.1 Pseudomonadales bacterium | reverse complement strand
TCACGTGACCGACCAAGGCTACTACCGAGGCAAACCTGTGGTTGCGGACCTGGTAAAGGACTCCTGATCGGGAACTGACGCCGACCTTGACCGCCAAGTCCCGGTTTCACCGGCCACGGCGCGCACGTCACTCCCACGACCCAGGCCTGGCGAATCCGTCGACGGAGATTCCATCTGCTTGACCTCCCCACGGCGATCTACCTTGGCAAGCGTTGGATCGCATCCGCTAACGTTGCTCGCTTTGGTGGATAATCGATTCATCACTTGATTCGATATCTGCCGCGTGTGCTCTTCATCTTGCTTGGCCATTGACACCCTTGGCGCAGACACTGCAGCTTGCGAGCTGGTTCATGGGGCATTGGACTTTGCCGAGCAGTCGGAGAACACGAGGCTGGTGTTCATCGGAACGGAGCATGAACTCCGGCCGTTAAGAGGTTCCCGGCACAAAACCGTCATTACGGACGAGTGGATTTCCCAGTCGGATTCCCTCTTCAAGGCTCTTCGGGGCAAAACCCGACCTTCGATGCGAATCGGCCTGGAACTCATGCGCGGTGGATCGGCTGACGCACTGGTGAGCACCGGCAACACCGGCGCGCTGATGTCACTGAGTCGAAGCTTGCTTTCGATGCTGCCCGGCATTCGGCGCCCTGCCGTCATCAAGGAGTTCCAGGGCAAGGAACTCAGGTTCTGGATGCTGGATCTCGGCGCCAATCTCGCGCGCGAGGCCAAGTCGTTGCTCGACAATGCTCTCTTGGGCACCGCTTACGCGGAGGGAGCTGGCGGAATCAGCAAGCCTCGAGTAGCGCTCCTGAACATCGGGGCCGAATCCCAGAAAGGACCGAAAACCGTGCAGATGGCCGCGTCGTTGATGGAGCAGGACGACCGCGTGCATTTCGTGGGTTTCGTCGAAGCCGACCGGATTTTCGACGGTCTGGCTGATGTCGTGGTCACGGACGGATTCTCGGGCAACGTAGCCCTGAAGGCCATGGAGGGCGCTGTCGAAATGGCGAGATTCCTGCTGAGGAAGGAAGCCGACCGGTCCCTCGCGGCGACGGCCAGACCCTCCGTGGAGAGACTCCTGGGGGCCTACAACCCCCAAGCCTACAACGGTGCAAGTTTCGTTGGATTGGATGGTGTGGTCGTGAAGAGCCACGGGGACACGGACCGCATCGGATTTGCCCAGGCGGTGCAGCAGGCTGAGCATGAAGTGGCGTCTCAGGTTCCGGCCAGAGTCCGTGGTTCGTTCCGGGACCTGGCCTGCGGAGTTCGATGACCGTAGCGTTCTTGTTCCCCGGACAGGGGTCTCAGTTTGTCGGGATGATGGCCGATATCCGAGCGCAGGAACCGAGTTTCCGAGCACGCATGCAAGAGGCGTCCGATGCGCTTGACCTGAATCTCGACCGGATTGTTGCAGAGGGACCGGATGATCGCTTGGCGGCAACGGCGATTGCTCAACCGGCATTGCTTGCTTCGTCTGTCGCGCTGTACGAAGTCTGGGCCGAACGAGCAGGACACGCTCCGGCGCTAGCTGCCGGGCATTCGCTGGGGGAGTACTCGGCTCTCACCGCGGGGGGAGTGTTCAAGTTCGCCGATGCCGTGCGGCTCGTTCATGAACGCGGTGTTGCAATGCAAGCCGCCGTGAGCGAGGGTCAAGGGCTGATGGCGGCGATCCTCGGACTGGAGCTTGACGCGATAGCCGAAGTGTGCGAGGCGACGAAGGGAGTCGTTTCGCCAGCGAATCTGAACGCGCCCGGTCAGGTGGTCATCTCAGGCGAAACGAGAGCGGTCGAACGTGCCATTGACGGGTGCAAGAACGCGGGTGCCAAGCGAACGTTCCCCCTCAACGTGTCCGTGCCAAGCCACTGCGCCTTGATGGCGCCTGCCGTCCCCCGGATTGCCCGGGTTCTTGAATCCTTGCCGATGCAAGCGGCCAGGTTTCCCATCTATCACAATCTGGCCGCGACCATTTCGCCGAACGTTGAGGGGATCCGAACGCGCCTGCGGGATCAATTGGTATCACCAGTGCGCTGGTCGGAGAGCGTCGGGGCGATGCTCCAGGCTGGCGTCACCAAGTTCGTGGAGTGCGGGCCGGGCACCGTGCTGTCAGGACTCTCGAGACGGATCAACCGACGCGTGCCCGTCGTCAGCATGGGCAGCGCTTCCGGTCTGGCATCAGTCGTTGAGGAGCATGCGTGAGCGAACCGAGAACCGCACTTGTGACCGGTGGAAGTCGAGGGATAGGCGCCGCGGTGGCAACGGAATTGGCGGCAGACGGATTCCGCGTCTTTGCTACAGCCTCATCCAGCTCCGCCGCGGCATCCATCGGATCTTGGCCCGAAGACCCGATTCACGGGTTGGTCCTGCGGCTCGAAGATCCAGAATCGATTGCCGCCGGTCTGAAGCAGGTCAATGCGCTGGCGTCTCCGGTCTCAGTGCTGGTGGCGAACGCCGGCATGACCAGGGACAACCTGCTGATGCGGATGTCCGCAGACGAGTGGAATCATGTGCTCGACGTGAATCTGCGCTCTCTTCACGCGCTTTGCAAGCCTGTGATCCGAGGGATGCTGAGGCACCGATGGGGCCGCGTCGTCAGTCTCGGATCCGTCGTCGGACGCATGGGGAGCCCGGGACAGGCGAACTACTGCGCCGCAAAAGCAGCCATCGAGGGGTTCACGCGTTCGCTGAGCATGGAGGTCGGCTCACGGGGCATCACGGTCAATTGCGTGGCTCCAGGGTTCATTGAGACCGACATGACCAAGAGCCTTGGCGAGCGAGGAGACAAGATTCTGGCGCAGATACCCATGGGTCGCATCGGGCGTCCGGAGGAGGTGGCGGATCTCGTGTCGTTCCTCGCGTCGGAAAAGGCGGGCTACATTTCGGGACAGACCATCCACGTGAATGGCGGATTGTTCCCTGCCTGAGATTCGGCATCGCAATCCATAAAATGCAAATCCCGCAGTTGTTCCCCCGTTGGTCGGAGCCGGGTTAGCATGAGTGACATAAAGGAACGAGTGGTCAAGCTGATTTGCGAGCAATTCAGCCTGACACCGGATGTCGTGACTGAGGAGTCGTCGTTTGTCGACGATCTCGGCGCCGATTCGCTGGACACGGTCGAACTGGTCATGGCGCTGGAGGACGAGTTCGAAGCCGAGATCCCGGATGAACAGGCTGAGAACATCACGACGGTCGGCCAAGCCATCTCGTACATCGAGGGTCTTCAGAACGACAGCGACGGAGGCTGACTCAACGTACCCGTGCTCCCTGACTTTTCCGACATGCTCGCGCACTCCGCTGCCGAAATCCGATATCCCGCCGATCGATAGGGACTTGGTCCCATGAAAGGGCGAAGAGTCGTCATCACCGGCATCGGCATGGTGACGCCGATTGGCAACGACGTTGACTCCTCGTGGTCCGCGATGCTCGCGGGCACCAGCGGCGGCGCGCGCATCCAGGCATTCGACACCTCCCGGTTCGCCTCACGCATCGGAGCGGAGATCAAGGGCTTCGACGTCACGAAGTACCTGGATCGCAAGCAGGCACGCAAGGTCGACAAGTTCATCCAGATCGGCATGGCCGCCGGAATTCAGGCGATTGACGATGCTGGCATCGCCGATGCCCCCGACAAGCACCGAATCGGAGTGGCCATCGGTTCGGGCATCGGCGGCATCCTTTCGATCGAGCACACGCATCACACGGTTCTCGAGTCCGGCCCCAGACGAGTCTCTCCCTTTTTTGTGCCGTCCGCCATCATCAACATGTGCGCCGGCAACCTATCCATCATGTATGGGTTCACCGGTGCGAACATCGCCATCGCCACGGCCTGCAGCACCGGGGTGCACAACATCGGGGTAGGCGCTCGCATGATCCAGTATGGCGATGTTGACGCAATGGTGGCCGGTGGCGCGGAACACGCGACCTCCCTGGTCACGCTCGGGGGCTTCTCCTCCATGCGGGCTCTCACGACCAGGAACGACGATCCGGAACACGCAAGCCGGCCGTGGGATCGCGACCGGGACGGCTTCCTGCTCGGAGATGGCGCTGGCGCGGTGGTCATCGAGGAGTTCGAGCACGCCCGAAGGCGTGGAGCGCGCATCTACTGCGAGGTGACCGGATTGGGCATGAGCGCGGACGCCTATCACATCACCGGGCCGCCGGACACAGGCGACGGTGCCGTTGCGTCCATGCGGTCCGCGCTGGCGGATGCGGATTGCTCCCCCGACGACATCCACTACATCAACGCGCACGGCACTTCCACTCCCCAGGGCGATGTTGCGGAAACGCGCGCCATAAAGACCGTATTCGGAACTGACACAGAGGTGCTGGTCAGCTCCACCAAGTCGATGATCGGCCACTTGCTGGGAGCGGCCGGGGCCGTGGAGACGATCGTGTGCCTGCTTGCGATGCGCGATCAGGCGGTGCCTCCCACGATCAACCTTGTGAATCCGGGCGAGGGTTGCGATCTCGACTACGTGCCCAACGAGGCGCGACAGGCTTCCGTGAATGCGGTGCTCTGCAACTCCTTTGGATTCGGCGGCACCAACGCAAGCTTGATTCTCACACGCGTTTGAGGCTACCTCGGGGATGCGCAAACTCGCCTGCGCGCTCTCGGTAGCACTTTTCGCAGGCGCGACCGCCGGATTCTGGCTCCACGCGTGGACTGACAGACCGATTGAAGTTGATGAACCGGTGATCCTGGTCTTGGAGCCGGGAGAAGGGCTTCGAGTAGCGGCGCAGAGGGCCTATCGTCTTGGATTGGCGGACAGTTCGAGGCTCTTGGCCTGGTCGGGGCGAATGCTTGGCAAGGCATCGGTGCTCCGTGCCGGCGACTACGAGTTCAAAGGATCCGTCACTCCCCGCAGCATCTTCGCCACGCTCGAGTCCGGCAAGTCGATCCAGTACACGGTCACTTTGCCGGAGGGAGGCACGTTTCGCCACATCCAGGCAACTCTCGCAAACACTCTACGCCTAGTCGACGACATATCCGGGCTCAACGTTCAAACCGCGCTCACAGACCTCGGATTGGGGGAGGGGCATGCAGAGGGATGGTTCCTGCCCGACACCTACCACTTCCAGCGAGGTGATCCGGCCTCTTCAATCTTGAAGCGATCCCACAAGGCGATGAGTCAGTTGCTGCTCACGGTGTGGAACCGGCGAGCGCATGACGTGCCTTACCGCAATCAGCGCCAACTCCTGATCGCGGCATCCATCATCGAGAAGGAGTCGGGCGTTCCAGCCGACCGGGTGCGGATCAGCGGAGTCATCGCTCGACGGCTCAAGCGAGGAATGCGACTTCAATTGGATCCAACGGTCATCTACGGACTCGGGGAGGCGTTCGACGGAAACTTGACCCGCGCCGATCTTCGAATTCGAACGCCTTACAACACCTACTTGCACCGGGGACTGCCGCCGACGCCGATAGCGTCCCCCAGCAGAGGGTCGGTGGAAGCCGCTGCGTACCCGGACAAGTCCGACTTCCTTTACTTCGTTTCGAGGGGGGACGGCACATCCGAATTCTCGAAGACGCTCGCGGCCCACCGGGAGGCCGTGCGCAAGTACCAGCTCGGACGGCGAAATTGACGCGCGGCAGGTTCATCACCGTGGAGGGTCTTGAGGCTGCCGGCAAGAGCACTCACACCGGCTATCTGGCGGAGTTGCTTCGGGATGGTGGAATCGATCCTGTCGTCACTCGTGAGCCAGGTGGAACGGCGTTCGCTGAACAAGTCCGCCAACTGGTGCTCGACTGCAAGAATGCCGGCATCGACCCGCTCGCGGAGAGCTTGCTCATGTTCGCTGCGCGGCGACAACACCTGAAAGACACCATCGAGCCGGCCCTCTCCGAGGGCACCTGGGTCCGTTGCGAGAGGGTCACGGATGCCACTGTGGCGTACCAACGCGGGGCGCCGGCCGTGCCCGAAACGACGCTCGGACGCTTGGTCGAGTTGGTTCATCCGCAATTGCAGCCCGACCTCACCATCTACCTGGACGTGCCGGTCGCAGTCTCGCTTCGGCGAACGCGAGCGAGAGGCGAGGAGCTGGATCGCATCGAAACGGAGGGTGCCAAGTTCTTTGATCGAGTCCGCACCACCTACCTCAGGATGGGCAGGGAGCTGCCGAGGTTTCGGCTGGTGGACTCCGACAGGCCATCGAAGGACGTACGTAGGGATCTGAACGGGATCATGCGCGAACTGCTGGAGTCAGCCCGGTGACCAGACTGCCCGACTGGCTTGAACCGCAGCGCGTCGAATTGGAAGCGCTGGAACTGCAGGGCCGGATGCCCCATGCGCTGTTGCTTGAAGGAAGCAGAGGGTGGGGCACGGAGGCTCTGGCCGAACATGTGGTCGCCACCTGGTTGAAGCTGGATGGCAATCTCAGGGAAGTCATCCATCCCGACTTGTACTGGATCGAGCCGCAGCGCTCAGACAGCGGCCCCATAGCGGGCATCTCGCGGCCTGCGTCCCGTTCGAGTGCACAAGGAAGGGGGCATCAGAGCAACCTGGCCATTAGGTTCGAGGAGATCCGGGAGTGCCTGGAATTCATTTCAGGATCCCCGCAGTCGGGACTTGTGCGCTGCGCCGTGATTTTGCAGGCCGAGACTTTGACGCCGCAGGCCGCCAATGCGATGTTGAAGACGTTGGAAGAGCCTCCGAAAGGGGGTCGTCTGGTCCTTGTTTCCGAGAAGCCGTTCCAGTTGCTGCCTACCGTGTCCAGCCGATGTCGACGAGTCAGGGTGAATTCGCCGGCGAGTGATGTGACGAAGGCATGGCTGGAAGCGCGCTATCCCGACGCAAATGGGCTGGAGATGTACTCGAGGGAACTCGGAAACAGCCCCTTCGCGATAGCGGGCGCCATCGAGGACGGGTCGGCGTTGCTGAGGGAGTTCCTGCTGGCGGTGTGGAAGAGTTCGGGCGACATCACGGGCTTGGACGAGTGGAACCGAGGCAGGAAAGAAAACCGGCCATCCGGTGTCGCGGCGTTGGGAATCATGGAGGTGCTCGACCGCTGGCAGCGAATCGTCCACCATTTGGCCAGGAACGGGCGCGACCCCTTGGCTGCCTGTCAGTTCTACGCGCGGCTCGTGGAGGCGAAACGACTCTTTCAGGACATTCCCGGGCTCAATCGCCGGATTCAACTGGAGCGGTTGTTGATTCATTGGAAAGACTTGGGAAGAGTGCTGCAAGCCCCCCGCAATCGGGCTTCCTAGCGGACTCGGCGTTCAGATTGCCTTGGGCTTGCTTAGATGCACGATCCGAAGTCTTGACTGAGAGAGTGGATTCGCAATCGACGCAACGGCTTGCCTGCATTGTGCTCTTCGTTCCAGGGGACGGCGCCTGGGGATGCGGATGTGACGATGCAAGTCTCCTTGGTTGACCGCATTCGAACCGGCGAAGACCCGACGCTGGAATTCAGGCGCATCGAGATTGCCGGCCGGAGTGACAGGAGTCCGGCCCTCGAGGATGGAGCGAACGAGCTGGAAGCTGGGGCGAACTCGTGAGCCGGAATGAAGGTGGCGGGAAATCGACGGCAGGCTCTGCGAAGACAATCGGTCACCGACCCCCCGCACGAACAGCGGCACCCTTCCAAACTAGACGGAACCCATCCGATCGGCAACCGCCCCCTCACGATGAGCATTGCACATGCCGCCAGAAGATTGCACGCGCTTACATGGAAACAGGTCGGTGCGGGGTGAAGTCAAGCAGTTGGATGCTCGTGCCTGCGACGCTGTATCCTCGCTGGTTAGCGTGCAAGCGAGTGCGGGCTGGGAGGGCAACCCCCGGCCGGAGTCCACTGACAGGGGTCATGGCAGGGAGCAGCGCCGAGCGCTGCGGCGACGTTCTGGAGTGGGATACCATCAATATCGCATGAAACACAGAAACGCTTGGCTTCCTGTTCTGGCGATCTCCTTGCTCTGGAGCACGTGTTGCGCGTGCTCCAGCATGACTCTCGCCGACCCGGTTCTCGGTTCATCGAACGACCATCACGCTCACGTTGGCGTGTCCGGGACTGGCGATGCCGGGTCGGAGTGTGCCGGTTCTTGTTGCAGCGAGGCAGGTGTCCTTGGC
This sequence comes from Pseudomonadales bacterium, assembly GCA_021295935.1. Classification (GTDB taxonomy): domain Bacteria; phylum Pseudomonadota; class Gammaproteobacteria; order Pseudomonadales; family Azotimanducaceae; genus Bin55. The sequence continues at coordinate 2,486 of JAGWBL010000026.1, read as the reverse complement.
TCCGAAGACCCCGCGCGTGCCGGCCAAGTCAAGCAACAAGCTGAGGAAATCGCTTCCGCCTTCAGGCTTGAGGCACATGCTCTGCGCGTCACAGCCGAGTTTGCGACTGGCCCGCCAAGCTGCATCGTTTTTGCCTCGGCCGCAACGCCGATTGCCCTCTTCGACCAACAACTGAAGTAGTCGTCTTCCTCACGATCTGACAGGGAACGAGGCCACGCGCTGTTCCCGCGTTCGTGCACATCGTTGCTTCGTGTACGTCGTTGCGCGGAGATTCCATCGAACTCAGTACTGAAGAGGAGAACGACTATGGGCCAGAGAATCAGACCATTCTCACCACGACATCAAAGAACAGCAGGCTCGACAGTGTTCATCGTACTGTTGTTGACCGCCAGCGCGATCCTTGCAGAGAACGACAAACCCGACGTCGCGGATCCGCTCTCACTGGAGCGGGCGATCACTCTCGCGTTGGATGCGCACCCCGAATTGCTCGCGCGCGAAGCAAGGACCCATGCGCTCGCCTGGATTCCCGCTCAGCGCGAATCCCTGCCCGATCCCATGCTCTCGCTGAACGCGATGAGCCTGCCCACCGATTCGTTTGACCTGAACCAGGAGCCGATGACCCAGCTCCAGTTCGGGATCAGCCAGCTGATTCCCTTTCCGGGCAAGCGGAGGCTTGCCCGAGCGGCGGCGGAGTTTGACGCGAGTGCGTCTGGAGCCATGCAGGACGAAGTGAAGACCCGGCTTGCCGAAAGGGTTCGCCTGGCATGGTGGAAAACGTTCTCACTGGATCGCTCGCTCGACATCAACACGATGTCTCAATCGGTGACGCGACAACTCGTGAGGAGCGCCGAAGCGAGGTACGCGAGTGGCGAAGGCAGCCAACAGGATGTGATCGTCGCCCAACTGCAACTGTCCCAGCACAAGAGCGAAGCAGTGCGGTTGATGGGCATGCGCAACAGTTCGGCGGCAATCCTGAACAGCCTCGTGCAGCGACCTGTTGGGCAACCGGTGGTCTTGGACCGATCCGAGTTGCACAGATCGTTGCCTGAAGTCCCCTCGTCGAGCCAGCTCCAGTCGCATGCCATGGAATCGCGAGGCATTTTGCGATCGCAACGAGAAACGTTGCGTGCCGGGGCCAAGAGGCTGGAGCTTGCCGCACTCAGCAGTCGACCGGACTTTCGCTTGGGAGCGGCCTATGGACGGCGCGGAACGGATCTTGTCCGAGAGGTTGAGCGGCCCGACCTCCTCAGCATGCCAAGGGCGGCAGACCCGGCGCCGGTAGACCGAGCAACGCAGTAACGAGTGGGCCGGAGGCGAGTATTCCATGCACGGGACCATGCTTGCGATCGAAGCGAAGATCCAGGAGGGCATCTCGGAGTACGAGACCGCCCGTGAGCTCGTGCTCCTTCATGAGAATGCGATCATCCCGCAGGCGAAACAAGCCGTGCAGGCTTTGCTTGCGCGCTACAAGGAAGACGAAGCTGGGTTCGCAACCGTCATCAGGAGTCAGTTGTTGCTGAACGAATCGGAACGCCACTACTGGGTGGCCCTTGCGGACGCGAAGAGTGCACTCGCGCGTCTCGCAGCAGCGACTGGAAGGGACGAGATCTATGAATAGAGGTGCACTGATCTTGATGGCCGCGCTCGCACTTGCCGTCGCAAGTGCCGGCATCGGGTTCTGGTTGGGCACGACCGGATCGCTTCCACCCGAATCCGGTTCCACCGAAGAGGATCCGGCCGAACGCGAACCCCTGTTCTACCGAAATCCCATGAACCCCGCGATTACCTCGCCGATGCCCGCGAAAGACCACATGGGCATGGACTACATCCCCGTATTCGAGGAAGACGCATCTTCCGACGCATCCCCAGGAACGGTACGAATCGATCCCGTCACGACACAGTCCATGGGCGTGCGAACCGCGAGGGTGAAGAAGCGCACCCTCCACAGAAGCGTTCGTGCCAGCGGCCGTGTCGCCTTCGATGAGGGCAACATCGTGCGATTGCACACGAAGTTCGAGGGTTGGGTGGAGGCGTTGCTGGCAGAAGAGACCGGTCAGCGGGTAGAGAGGGGCCAGCCCCTGGTCGACATCTTCTCTCCCAGGGTTGTTGCTGCTCAGCACGAGTACTTGATTGCTCTGGACAGTCTTGACGAGCTGGGCAACCGGGCCTACGCGGACATTCGGGACGGAGCTGAGAGATTGGTCAGCGCCTCGCGATCGCGCTTGATTGTGCTGGGTGTGTCGGAAGAGCAGGTCAAGGCTCTGGAGATCTCTCGCGAAGTGAACAGGCTCGTTCGGATCCACGCTCCGCGCAGGGGAACGTTGATGGAGATTGGGGCAAGAGCCGGAGAGTACGTCACTCCCAAGCATCAGCTGTTCCGGATTGCGGACTTGTCGCGAGTCTGGGTGCTTGTCGACATTCATGAGCAAGACCTGCCCTGGATCAAGGAAGGTGACACCGCGGAAATGCGGTTGCAGGCCCTTCCC
>JAGWBL010000025.1 GCA_021295935.1 Pseudomonadales bacterium | reverse complement strand
GTCGAATCGGGGGCGCAAGCTGACAAGCCCAAGGATTCCGTGGATGGTGACAAGAAGAAGGACGGCGACGCAACGACCACCGAGGGAGGAAGTTCCGATCCGAAGCCCGGAGCCACGTCGTCGACGGAATCGTCCGGCTCCAGCAAGCCGGAAGCCAATCCTGCGCAGTCCGGCTGCCGTGTTCGTCGGGCCAGTCTCGAACCGGATTGCGTCCCAACCTTCCTTCAAGTCTGGGTCATGAAGCGAACGCACTGCTGCGGTGAACTGCGGCGATCCCAGGTGGGAACCGGAGTGGCGCTGTCCGGGTGGGTTCAGCGAGTCAGGAATCTGGGCGGCCTGGTCTTCCTGGATCTGTGCGACCGATCGGGATTGGTGCAGGCAGTGGTGAGCCCGGAGTCCAAGCGCTGTTTCGAACTGGCCGCCAAGGTGCGGAGCGAGTTCGTGCTGCATGTCAACGGAGTGGTCCAGGTCCGCCAGTCGCCAAATCCCGCACTGCAGACTGGAGATATCGAGGTGGCCGTGGAGAGTCTTGAAGTTCTGAACAAGGCAGTGACCCCAGCGATTCCGTTGGACGGACCGCTGGAGGCCAGCGAGGAGACGCGCCTGGCACACCGGCACCTGGACCTCAGACGGCCGGAAATGCAACGACGCCTGCGCTTGAGGAGCGATGCCACCGCCTTCGTTCGCAACCATCTCGAGGCAGAGGGATTCCTCCACATCGAGACGCCCAACCTTGCTCCGACCACACCCGAGGGCGCACGCGACTACCTTGTTCCGAGCAGGATACATCGTGGCAAGTTCTACGCCTTGCCGCAGTCTCCGCAGCTCTTCAAGCAGATGCTGATGGTCGCCGGGTGCGACCGGTACTACCAGATCGCACGCTGCTTTCGCGATGAAGACCTGAGACACGATCGTCAGCCTGAATTCACCCAGATCGACATCGAGGCCTCATTCGTGGATGAGCGTGATGTGATGGAAATAACGGAGCGGATGCTGAAGGGCCTGTTTCAACACTGCCTCGACGTAGAGCTCCCCGACTTCACGGTCTTGGCCCATGCAGACGCGTTGCGCCGGTTCGCCACCGACAAGCCGGACCTTCGCAACCCGCTCGAATTCATCGATGTGGATGAGGTCGTGCGGGACAGCGGGTTCACGGTCTTCAGCGGGCCGGCGAGCGACCCCGACTCGCGCGTTGCCGCGTTGCGCGCTCCCGCCGCTCTCGGACGGATGTCACGCAAGCAGATCGATCATTGCGAGTCGCTGGTCCGTGACCATGGCGCCAAGGGACTGGCATCCATGAGGGTGCGTTCCCTTGCCGAGGGGAGTGCTGGCGTTCAATCTTCCATACTCAAGTTTCTGACGCCGAACGAGGTCGAGAACCTGATTCGAGCGACCGATGCTCAGGATGGCGATCTGATTTTCTTTCTCGCAGGTTCTAGCGAGGTGATCGAGGCAGCGGGGCCTTTGTTGCGGTCATGGGTCGCCAGTCGACTGGAGCTCTCGACTTCAGGGTTTCGAGCCGCGTGGATCGTCGACTGGCCTCTGTTCGAACTGGACGACCACGGGCTGCTGGTGCCCGCTCACCACCCGTTCACCCAGCCCCGCTGCGGTGCGGAGGAACTTGAAGCGAGTCCCCGTTCGGCCACCGCTCGCGCTTACGACGTTGTGGTCAACGGCTATGAGCTGGGCGGCGGCTCGATCCGAAATCACGATGTGCGTTTGCAAAGGGCGGTGTTCCGCTCATTGAGGATGGAGCAGGAGGCCAACGTCCGGTTTGGATTCTTGCTGGATGCACTGGAGAGCGGCTGCCCCCCGCACGGAGGCATCGCCCTTGGGATGGACAGGTTGGTCATGCTCCTCGCGGGAGCGGACTCGATCAGGGAAGTCATCGCCTTTCCCAAGACTCTCTCCGCAACTTGTCCGGTCACGCGCGCACCGACGGAAGCCGACGCCCACCAGCTGGGCGATCTCCACCTGGAGATCCGGAGACGCTGATGGCGGGACACTCGAAGTGGGCGAACATCAAGCACCGCAAGGCGCGCCAGGATGCAAAGAGAGCCAAGATTTGGACCAAGTTGATCCGCGAGCTGACAGTGTCTGCGCGCTTAGGCGGCGCGAACCCGGCAGACAATGCACGCTTGCGGGCAGCGATCGATGGCGCGCTCGCTGCCAACATGCCTCGGGACACCGTGGATCGGGCGATCCAGAGAGGATCGGGGGGCGGGGAGGGAACGCAGGTCGACGAACTGACCTACGAAGGCTACGCCCCCGGCGGTGTGGCCGTTCTGGTGGAAACGATGACGGACAATCGGAATCGGACCGTCGCGGAGGTACGGCACACATTCGGCAAGATGGGTGGTGCCTTGGGCTCTGACGGGTCGGTCGGCTACCTGTTCGAGCGCAGGGGTGTGGTGCAGTTCGGTTCGGACCACGATGAGGATGCGGTGCTGGAAGCGGCGCTCGAATCGGGTGCCGACGACGTGGAAACCGACGAGGAGGGCAACATCACGGTTCTCACTTCAATGGAAGCCTTCGGGCCGGTCGTGGACGCTCTAAAGGCGCAGGAGCACATGCCCGTCCTGTCAGAGGTGACCATGCTTCCGACTACCTATGTCGCCTGTGACGGCGAAACCACCGAAAAGGTGCTTGGACTTGTCGATGCGCTGGAAGACCTGGATGACGTGCAGAACGTATACACCAACGGAGAGTTCTCGGGAACTTCCGAATGACGGCAAGCCGAATAGTCGGATTCGATCCCGGCTCGATCCGCACTGGCTTCGGAGTGATCGACGTGGTGCAACGCAGGATGCAGTATGTTGCCAGCGGCATTGTTCGAGCGGAAGGCAACACGCACCTGCGGCGCCTGGAGTCCATTTGCAAGGGTTCAGGCGAGTTGCTGGGCAAGTTCAGGGCAGACGAACTTGCGCTCGAAGAGGTGTTCGTCGGCAAGAACGCGGGCACGGCGGTCAAGCTTGGACAGGCGCGCGGGGTTGTTCTGGCGGCGGCATTCGACCATGGGGTCCCCGTCTTCGAGTACGCGGCGCGGCGGATCAAACTGGCGGTGACCGGAGCCGGGTCGGCGCGGAAGGCCCTGGTTCGGCAAATGGTCGCAAGCATCCTCTCGCTGGACACGCGCCCACCAGAGGACTCTGCGGATGCGTTGGCGGCGGCCATATGCCACATCCACGAGAAGGGGCGTGCCTGATGTTGGGGCGCCTGCGCGGCACGGTCGCGGAAGTGGACGCGGAGCAGCGGACCCTGTTGCTTGAGGTCCGGGATGTCGGGTATGAACTTCATGTGTCGGAGCGACTCTGTTCGGCATCCGATGTGGGCCGGGAACACGTGCTCTTCGTGCATGCGGACATAAAGGAGGACGCCCACACGCTCTATGGCTTCCGCAACAAGTCTGAGAGGGAGCTGTTTCGGACCTTGCTGGGCGTGGGAGGAGTGGGCGCCAGATCCGCGTCGGCGTTGCTGTCCAGGTTCACCGAGGCCGAGTTGGTGGGGCACATCGTGGAAGAGGACGTCAAGAGTCTCGCCAGCGTGAGAGGGATCGGGCCAAAGACCGCGCGCGTCATCGTGGCCACGCTCAAGGACAGGGTGGACGCTCTGGCCGCGGCTGTGCAGCGAGACGATGCCGGCGTGGACACCATCGTGCGGCAGGCCACGGATGTGCTTGTGCAGTTGGGCCTGCGTCGAGGCGAGGCTGCCTCCATCGCCAAACGGGCGTGGACGGACGGGATGGAACTTGAGGAACTGGTGACCGAGATCCTGCGCATCTCGACGTCGAACCGATGACCATCGAATCGGACCGAATTGACGTCTCTCGAACCCCCTTGCATCAGCGCGAGGTGGAGTTCGAGCAACTGCACAGGCCGCAGGACTTCAGCGAGTTCGTTGGCCAGGCCGCGATCAAGGAGCGCCTGCGAGTCTTCGTTTCAGCGGCGGAGCAGAGAGGGGAGCCGCTGGACCATGTCTTGCTCTACGGCCCTCCCGGCCTGGGGAAGACGACGCTCGCACATGTGCTGGCGAACGAGCTCGGAGTGCGCCTGACCGTGACGACCGGGCCGCGGCTGGAGCGGGCACACGACGTTGCGTCAATCCTGGCGAGCCTGAGCCCTCGAAGCATTCTGTTCATCGACGAGATCCATGGTCTTCCCCGGGTCGTTGAGGAATTGCTGTATCCGGGAATGGAGGACTTCAAGATGGACTTCATGGTGGGAGAGGGCGCAAGCACGCGATCGCTTCGGCTGCCTGTCCCTCCGTTCACCCTGATCGGCGCGACGACGCGGGCGGGATCGCTCTCCAACCCCTTGCGCAACCGATTCGGCATCGTGGAGCACCTCTCGATGTATGCGGACGGTGAACTACAGGAGATCGTCAGCCGATACGCCCTCAAGTTGGGCATAGAGCTGCGAGAGGATGGCGCGAACGAGATCGCGATCCGATCGCGCGGCACGCCCAGAATAGCCAATCGACTGTTGCGTCGGGCCAGAGACTACGCGGAAGTGGAGCGGGAGGGAATCGTCACTCGCGAGGTGGCGGATTACGCTCTGCAGCGACAGGAGATAGACGGACTTGGACTGGACCCCATGGACAAGAAGCTTCTGCTTACGATAATTGAGAAGTTCGCTGGCGGACCGGTAGGGCTGGAGACTCTGGCGGCCGCCATTGGCGAAGATCGTGCAAACATCGAAGAAGTCATCGAACCGTTCTTGTTGCAACAGGGTTTCTTGATGCGAACCCCACGAGGTCGGGTGGCCACGCCGAGGTCCTGGGAGCATTTCAAGCTGAGGCCTCCTGGGGGAACGGATCCGCAAGTGCTGCTAGGGATCGAATGATGAACGACCCGCTTCCCTTCACAACCCTGATCCTCAGCGCCAGCCTGGTAGTCCAGGTCGTCATCGGAATGCTGATTCTGGCGTCGGTCATGTGGTGGGCAATGATCTTCCAGCGCGTGCTGTTGCTGGGCAGGGCATCCAGGGACCTTCGTCACTTTGAGGACTACTTCTGGAGCGGCACCAATCTGCGCGAACTCTACGACGAGTTACGACAGTCCCAGGAACTCACGGGAATCGAGACCATCTTCGTTGCCGCCCTCCGGGAGTACGACCGCCTGACGGATCAGGCGGAAGCGGATCCAGATGCGGTGATGACCGGAGTTCAGAGAGCCGCGCGCGTCGCCGTATCTCGAGAAGAGGCGTCGCTCGAACGGCACCTCGGGTTCCTGGCGACGGTTTCCTCCACCAGTCCGTTCATCGGTTTGTTTGGAACGGTGATCGGGATCATGAACGCCTTTCGAGCTGTCGCGAACATGAGCCAGGCGACCCTGGCCACCGTAGCGCCGGGCATTGCCGAGGCATTGATCGCGACCGCCGTCGGCATCTTCGCGGCGGTTCCCGCCCTCATCGGCTTCAACCGGTTCTCGGCGCGTGTGGAAGTCTTGGTGAAGAGCTACGAGGCGTTTGTCGACGAACTCATTTCAATACTCGACCACCATTCGCGGACACAGGGAAGCGGTGAGGGCCAGACTTAGGTCCGAAGAGTCTCGAGCAAGTCCATGGCAAACCGTCGCCGACCAGTCTCCGAAATCAACGTCGTGCCCTACATCGACGTGATGCTCGTGCTGCTGGTGGTGTTCATGGTGACGGCGCCTCTCCTCACACAAGGGGTGGAGCTCAACCTTCCCAAGAAACCGTCGGATCCGCTTCCCAACGACCAGGACGACCCGCTGATCGTCAGCGTTCGAGGCGACGGCTCCATCTTCATGAACGTGGGAATGGAGAACGTGGAGGATCTGGGCAACCGCGTGAACCTGTTCTCGTTGCGCGAACAAGCACGGAAGATCATCGAATTGCGCCCGAGCGTTCCGGTGTTCATTCGAGCCGATGTCGAACTGAGTTACGGCGCTTTCATCGACGTCATGAGCGCCTTGCAGGAATCCGGTGCGCAGACCGTCGGATTGATCACGGACCCTCCCGAGGGCCTGGACCGAGAGTAGATGCTCCAGCTCGTTCGAGACTTTTCGGTGCCCGTCGCGCTTACGCTTCTGCTGCATGCCGCGTTGGCGTACCTCCTGCACGAGGGTTGGGGCCTTGGGCTGGAGGAATCGCGGGCTGTCATAGAACCCAATACCCTCAAGACCAGGCTGGTGATGCTCGCGTGGGACGACCGATCCGAACCGGAACCGATCATGCCGAGCCAGCCAACGTTGCCGACTCGATCGCTCGAGCCCCAGTCTGCCCCTGATCCTCAGCCGGAGGCCTCGGCGCAACCGGAGGCGCCCCCGCAGGAGACTCCGGAAGAGGCGCGCGCGCGCAGGGAGGCGGAGCGACAGGCACGCCTTCAGGAGTTGGCGCAGGAGGCGTTCAACGAGGCGATCGAGAGCGAATGCATAGAACTGAGCATGGAGGCCGCGGGCGACGCCGCAAGCACCTATCAGAATCTGATCTACTCGCAAATCGTTGCCAACTGGTCCAGACCACCGAGCGCCAGGAATTTCATGTCTGCCACGCTTCAGGTGGAGCTGTTTCCCAATGGCGACTTGAATGTCGTGACCCTCCTGGAGTCGAGTGGCGACACCGCGTTCGATCGGTCGGCCCTGCAGGCCGTACGCAAGGTATCCCGGTTCAAGGTGCCCGAAGACACAACGCTCTTTGAGGGCAGGTTTCGGAAGTTCAGGTTGGTCTTTCGACCCGAGGATTTGCTCAGGTGAGAGAACTCGTCGCTATCTTGCTCGTGGCTCTTGCGCTTTCCGCGCAGGGCTTCGAGATCATCATTGACCGGGGCACGGACAATCCCACGGTCATCGCCGTGGTGCCGTTCGGGGGGTTGCCGGAAGGTCGCGAGATCGCTGCGATCGTGTCGGCAGACCTGCTTCGCAGCGGGCTGTTCACGCCGATCGAGCCGCGCAACATGTTGAATCAGCCGACCGCTCCGCGGGAAGTGTTCTTTCGAGACTGGCAGATCATTCGGGCCGAGTACCTGGTTGTGGGAACGGTCGACCGGTCCGACACAGGATCTCTCGTGCTCGAGTACCACTTGATGGATGTCGGAAGCGAACGCACGATCGCGTCCAAGCGTGTGGACTCCGGCATCGAGTGGACTCGAGATCTCGCACATTTCGTTGCGGACGAGATCTTCCTCGAGATCACCGGCGTTCGCGGGGCGTTTTCGACCAAGCTGGTCTACGTTCTGGCTCAGGGTGTCGGCACGGCCGACGCACGCTATCGTTTGCAGCGGGCGGACTTCGACGGAGAGCGGGCAGTGACCCTTCTCGAGTCTCCGGAGCCCATTCTGTCGCCTGCTTGGGATGCTCGGGGCGAGCGTGTGGCGTACGTCTCCTTCGAATCAGGTCGTTCCGCGGTGTATGTGCACACGATCGGGACGGGCCAGCGAACTCTTGTGGCCCAGCACAAGGGAACCAATAGCGCACCGGCCTTCTCGCCCGACGGCCAGTTCCTGGCAGTGACGCTTTCCAGGGACGAAAATCCCGAGATTTACACGATCGAGCTGGAAACGGGAGTGTTGCGCCGCATCACCCAAAACGACGTTATCGATACCGAACCCGTCTGGATGGCGAACGGAAGGACCTTGGTCTACACGTCTGATCGTGGGGGGGCACCGCAGATCTACTCAATTTCGCTGGACACGCTGGCGCCGCGACGCATGACGCACCAGGGCAACTACAACGCCAGACCCAGGCTGCTTCCGAACGGCGAACACATGGTGTACGTGCACCGCAGTTCGGACGGAAGGTACCGAATCGCGTGGCAGCAATTGACGGGAAGAAGGGAATTGCGGCTTCTCTCCGAGACTCGATTGGACGAGTCCCCGTCCGTGGCGCCGAACGGGTCGATGGTCGCGTATGCGACGAAGCGCGCGTCCAAAAGTATACTTATGGTGGTTTCCATCGACGGGCAGATGACTTTCAGGTTGCCCTCGTCCGAGGGGGAGGTCCTGGAACCCGCTTGGTCCCCGTATTTGACTAGTTCTATCGAGAGTCAGGACTTGTAGGCGTTTCGCGAACGGAGGTACGAAATGAAAGTCAAGAACTGGAGCACGCTGTTTGGTGTGTTCGTGCAGGCGGGCGTGCTGACAGCTTGTGCGTGCCAAACCAACGTTCCGGTGCCAGAGGAACCGCCCGAAACTCGACCGGTGTTCCAGCCACAAGTGCCGGAACCCGTGAAGCCGGCGAAGCCCCGTGAACCCGAACCGAAGCACATCCCCGGAACGGATGCGGAGGGCAACCCCATCGCGGTGTTCTATTTCCGCCTGGATGACGCCACCTTGTCGTCCACCAACTTTGCGGCCCTGCGACTCCATGCGGACGTTCTCAACGACGATCCTTCCAAGCGAATCGCCATTGAAGGACACTGCGACGAACGCGGCACGCGGGAGTACAACCTTGCGCTTGGGGACCGTAGGGCGGGGGCTGTGGAGAGATTCCTGTTGTCCGCGGGTGTCGACCAATCGCAGATGGAGACCGTGAGCTACGGCGAAGAGAAACCGGTGGCAACCGAATCGAACGAAGCCGCGTGGGCCCTCAACCGCCGAGCGGAGATCAAGTACAAGTAACTGCGGCGAACTCTTGCCAGTTCGGAATTGAATGGTGAGCCGCCTGGTTCCGCGGGTGCACCTCAGGGCCCAAGCCGCATATCCGGCTTGGGCCTTCTTGGTTGCGCTTGGGATGTTGATTTGCTTGGCGCCAACCGCCCAGGTGCAGGCGGAGGCCGAGTTCGACCAAGGCTCCGAGGAAGAGTCGGATCTCGAGGACTCGCCGCCGGACATGCTGGACGCGCAGGCTTTCCTGTTCGAACGCATTCAACGGCTGGAGAACGCGCTGTGGGCGCTCACCGGCACTGTCGAGGAACTCCAGTACAAGCTCGAGGAGCTCAGCCAGCAGCAGTTCAACAGCTACCGGGATCTCGACCGAAGGATTCTCGAAATGGGAACTCCGGGAGCCGCGGGTGAATCTCCAGGCGAAGCGCCGTTGCCGGAGGGCGACTCGGAGGAGGACCTCTACCGGAGAGCGTTCGGGCTCCTGAAGCAGGAGAACTACGCGGAGTCTCTTGCCGTGTTCTTGGAGCTGAACGAGAAGCACCCCAACGGCATCTATGTCGCTGAGTCCTGGTACTGGCAGGGCGAGTTGCACCTCCGGTCGGAACCTGCAGACCTGGAACAGGCACGGCAAATATTCGGCCAGTTGATCATTTGGTACCCGACCGACCGCCGCGTTCCCGAGGCGATGTTCAAGCTCGGATTGGTCTACCAGCAACTCGGAGACGAGGAGAAGGCGCTGGAGTACCTGCGGCGCGTGGTGGACGAGCACCCCGCCTCAGCTGCCGCGGCGAAGGCCAGGAACTACTTGGAGGGCCTTGAGTAAGGGGCGCTCTCTGTGCGCCGGGGAACGCCAAAGCGGGACAGGAGTGGTGGGTCGTCTGGGATTCGAACCCAGGACCAACGGGTTAACAGCCCGCTGCACAACCGACTGACCTAACGACCCAACCTGATATCCGATTCTATATCTCGCTCGTGCCGCTTCGGACGGGATGACCCAAGTCGCATGTTCCTGGTGATGGAGGCTCCACCGAGCCAATCGGATCGAACGGAGCCCTCATGGCATGACAGCGCGCATCCGCTTGGGTGCGAGTCGA
>JAGWBL010000024.1 GCA_021295935.1 Pseudomonadales bacterium | reverse complement strand
CGACCTCGGGGGTTGGAGAACTCAAGACGATTGGGCCCTGAAGCGATCATGTTCCTGGCAAGGAGCTGCAGGTCCGGTTGTCCTGTCTTCGCGCTGTGTAAGATTTCTCTGTCGGTAAGGGAGGTCGTCCGGTTTGCGGAGCACGAACGGGTTTGCCAGATCCAAGACTCGCCCGAGCAGGCCTTGAATCTGGTTTAGAGGAATCAATGGACACACCGCTCAAATTGGAGACTGAGGTTCATGAGGGCATTCTCGTCGTGAGCGTGACCGGACGAATTGACACAACCAGTGTCGACAGCTTCCATTCCGCAGTCGACCGTCAACTTCAAGACGCAGAGGCGGGATTCGTGGTGGATTGCTCCGATCTTCTCTACATCAGCAGCGCTGGCCTGCGGTCCATACTGCTTCATGCCAAGACCGCATCCAAGAGAAATGTCCAGTTCGTTCTCTGCTGCTTGCCGAACACCATCAAGGAAATCGTTCGAATTGCGGGATTCGACCGGATCATCACCATCCGGGAGACGCGCGCTCAGGCGACGGCGTTCATTAAGGCGTCCTGACCCGGGTCGCGGAGGTCCAGCGCCCGCGCCGAGCCCCCCGACCAGCCCTGAATCTAAGGCGCCTCCTGCTCCTCAGCCTGCGCACCCCCAGGGTCGTCGGGATAGTCGCTCAGCTCCATGACGATTTCCGTGAACTCGCCCGCTTTCGACTCCACATGGATCGTGCCGCCATGTTCGCGCACGATATCCAGCGTGAGTGACATCCCGAGCCCCGTTCCCTTGGTCGTGGGCTTCGAGGTGAAGAACGGATTGAACATCTTGTCCATCACCTCTTGAGACATGCCAATTCCGTTGTCGCGAATGGTGACCCTCACCTTTTCGCCCTCGCGTCTGCTCGAGACGGTCAGCGTGGGTTCGTAGCGATCATCCTCCGACCGCTGGTCGGCAAGCTGCACGCGCTTCTCGTCGACTGCCATGCAGGCGTTGCCGATCACGTTGATGAACGCCCTGCCAATGTCCTGGGGCTTGACCAGGAGCGTGCCTGTCTCCGGGGCGAGATCCTGCTGGATGTCGGCCATGAACGCTTGATCTGCCGCTCGCGCGCTGTGAAATGCCAACCGGACGCTCTCGTCGAGCAGCGAGTTGATGTCCGTGGCCGTCGCTTCGCCAGTCCCCCGCCCCATCGCAAGCATGCCCTTGACCACACTATTCGCCCTCTGCGAGTGCTCCTGAATCTTCGTCATGTTGGTCGTCAGGTCGGATCCGATTTCCTCTACCAGCCCGAAATCGATGTCCTTTCCATCCCTGCGGTCCTTCTCCGCATCCCGATCGCCCGAATCGATCTCTTCAAGCAGTTCCCCCAGGAGCTCCTGGGAGACTTCCGCGAAGTTGAGAATGAAATTCATGGGATTCTTGATCTCATGGGCAACTCCGGCGGTGAGTTCTCCAAGCGCGGCAAGCTTCTGCTGCATCACCATCTGGTCCTGGGCCTCTCGCACTCTCTGCATGGCTTCCTCCAGGGCCTGGTTTTTCTCCTGAAGTTGCGCCGCCATCTTCTCGACCAGATTGAGTCGCAAATGCTCGCGGGCATGCTGGCGGAACACCTCCAGAGCGGTTGCCATCTCCGCGATCTCGTCCCGACCCTCCACTTGGACCTTCACGTCCAGATCGCCAAGCGCCATCTCCCTCATGCTCTGCGACACGCTGAGCAGCCGTCGAACCAACCGCCGTTCCACGAACAGCCACGCCAGCAGCAACGCCCCGACGATACTGAGGCCATTGAGCACGAACATCACCCACGTGGCGGTGAGCACGACATTGCCGGCGAAAGCCGCCGCTTCCTCTGAGGCGGTGCTGGCCGAAGCGACCAGCTGCTTCACGCCGGACACCAGCTGGTTGCCTTCGCGTCGGTTGCGCAGCAACAGGTCCTGAATGTCCCGGTCGATTCGCAGTCGAGCGCCGTGCATGCTGAAACCGCTCTGGTCTCCGATGCCCAGACTCGCCAGCCGATCAATCTTGCCGATGACTTCATCCAGTTCCTTGGTCTCGGCACCGACCAGATTGACCACCCGCTGTGCCCCAGCAAGCGAAGCTTCGAACTCCTCGACCAGGGGAGAGAGCAGGGCCTCGTCCTTGATGGCGAAGCCGGAGGCGATTTGCTGGATCATCTCCTCCGCAAACTTCGAGAGTTCCGCCAAGAGTCGGTACCGCTCGAACTCCGCCTCGTTGAAGTAGCGGGCCCGGCTCGCCGGTGGCTCGCCCAATTCCCTGTAGCCGGTCTTCAGATAGAAGAGCTGGTTGTCGGCAGCAGCTCCCAAGTACAGCGCGAGCTTGCCGCGGGTCTGCTGAAATTCGGCCCGGAGCAGGTCGATCTGCTCACGCAATGTCGTGCGCTGGCTGACCAGCTTCTCTACCTGCCCGATGTTATGCTCGATCTCCGCCTCGGACGAGCGCAGCAACGTGACGTCGATCTCTCCTTCGTACGCCTGCCTGAACTCCGCGATGGCAGACTTGAAGTTGGACAGCACGGCGGCGACCTCTGCGGAGATCTCCCCGACGTCCTCAGCGCTTGCGGCTGCGAGTCTCGGAGCGACGGCAGTGAGCGCTTCTGTCCTGACGGCGACTTCGAAAGCTGCCACCATCCGAGGCACGTTTTCCTCGTTCACCTTGCGCTGTGCCTCTCCAATCTGGAGCACGAAGAAGATTCCCAAGCCGCTCGCGAACATGATGGTCAGCACGGCAATGCTGACTGCCACGTAAATCTGCGTGGACAAGCGAACGGCCGAATCGAAGAGTTTCTGGACTGTTGGAGGTCTGGTCCATCTCCGTTTCACGGCTGCCGTCTCAACACTTCAACCGGGAAGTATTGCTGATCGGCCGTCAGGCGAGTGAAGAACACGCTGTCGGATCCCTGGTTGTCGTCCTCTCCAAACTTCAGAACGAATCCGTCGAGGTCGATCGGTTCCGGCTTCCGCATTTCCTGGAGAAAGCACCCACGAGTCAGCTCGACTTCGCAACGCCTCGCGATGTGGATTGCCAGTCGTCCGACAAGGTAGCCCTCCAAGGAGCCGAACCCGGCTCTGGCGCTCTCGTGAAGGGCAAGCAACGCCTCGTTGTAGCGGGCGACCACGTCGACCTTGGTTGGCGTGCCCGTGGCGAAGGGGAACGGAACAACCTGGGCCACGTACACTCCTTCACCCCAGTCGCCGAGCGAATTGGCCAGAGCCACGCTGCCGACGAACGAGATGTTGATGAACACGGGGTTGAATCCGAGGTGTCGGCACCACTTGATGAACTCCGCTGCGGGAGCGTACGAGCCAACAATGATCACCGCATCGGGCTTGGCAGCCCTCAGCTCGAGAACCGCCTTCTTCACGATGGTGGAATTTCGAGGGTAGGGGCACGATGCCAAGAGCTCAAGCTCGCGCTTCTTCAGCGCCCGGACCACGCCGCGTAGCCCCGCTCGACCGAAGCTGTCGTCCTGGTACAGAACCCCGATCCTGGAGACGTTCAGGTCGGCAATCAGGCGTTCGACCATCATCTCGGTTTCCTGATGGTAGGAAGCGCGGACGTTGAACACGAACCGTTCTTTCGCCTCCCTCAGGAACTGGGCTCCGGTGAATGGCCCGATGTAGGGGATCTGATGCTCGTTGACAATTGGCAAGACCGCCCTCGAGGGCGGGGTGCCTACGGCGCCAATCAGGGCGAACACCTTGTGGTTCTCAATGAGAGCTCGAGTGTTGATCACCGCTTCTGCAGGCTCGTAGGAGTCGTTGAGCGAGATCAGTTCCAGCCGTCGCCCGGCGATCCCTCCACTCCTGTTGGCCTCCTCAAATGCCGCCCGGATGCCGAGGCGCATATTCTGGCCAAGCGCCCGGGCGGGGCCGTCCAGGGCCGCCGACTGGCCAAATACAACCCGGTCCGGATAGACCCCGTCGTCTGCCGCGGCCGAGATGGCGCTGACAGTAAGCAACCACGCCCCAACGCAGATCCTAGCGTTCAAGAGTGGCCCCACTCCGCCGTCAGCCGAGATTCTTGCGAAGCACAAGCCGATTCTTTCCGTCCTCACGCGAGTATGAGGCGGCATCCATCAACGAGAATGCACAGTGAATGCCGAGGCCGCCTATCACCCTTTCTTGGAGAGAACTGTCCGTATTCACGATCGGCGCTTCTGCGGTGGGATCGAATGGCTTGCCGTCATCGACGATCTCGCATTCCATCGTGTTCTCCACAACGCGCAGGGTGATCCTCACGTCGTGAATCCCCGAATCGCCGTGTCCGTACATCACCACGTTGGTGAACAACTCCTCAAGAGCCAGCATGACACTCATTGAAACGGCAACTGAAAGTTGGCCCGATTCAACGAAGGTGTCCAGCCCCTGCTGAATCTTTGACAGCTCCGAGAGCTCGGTCTTCAGGTCTAGCACCTGAACCTCGACCAAGCGGCGCCCCATCTATGCGTCCGGCTTCACAAGGAGCGTCAGGCAGGTGATGTCGTCCGACTGCTCCGCGCCTGCGGCGAACTCGTGCACCGCTTCAAACACCGCGTCGTTCGCCTCCTTGCCGGAAGCGAACGGTTCCCGACCTTGGAAGAGCGCTTGGAATCTATCCATGCCGTAAAGGTCGCGGTCCTGGTTTTCGGCCTCGTTTACGCCGTCCGTATACAGCACCAGCGTGTCGCCGACATCAAGTTCGATGCTCACCTGTTCGAAACTCGTCCGTCCTACGATCCCAAGGGGCACGCCGGTGTCCGATTGGAGCATCTTGCTCGAACCGTCCGGGTGGACGAGCAACGGCGGATTGTGTCCTCCGTTCGCAAAGCTGAGCTCCCTACTCTCAGGATCGTAGATCGCGTACCAGACAGTGACGAACATCATGGCTTCGTTGTCGTCACTCAGGATGCTATTGGTCTCGGCCAGGATCTTTTCCGGCGTGTTGAACATCAATGCCGAGCCCTTGAGGAGCGTGCGAGCCGACATCATGAAAAGCGCAGCCGGCACCCCCTTGCCAGACACGTCGGCGATGGCGAACCCGACCCGATTGTCAGGAAGGCTGTGGATGTCATAGAAATCCCCGCCCACCTCGCGCGCTGGCTCCATGTCGGCGTACATGGAGTAGCGCCGATCGACGGGGAACTCTTTGGGCAGGATGCTCTGCTGCATGTTCCGCGCCACGCTGAGTTCGTTCTGCAGCGCCATAAGCTTGTGCCTGTCCAGGAGAGCTGCACGCCAGGATTGAAGATTCTCAATGGTGCGGTCAAGAGTGCGACGCAGGTCTGCGAAATCCACCGGCTTGGTCACGAAGTCGAAGGCGCCCAAGTTCATTGCCGAACGGATGTTCTCGATGTCGCCGTAGGCGGAAACCATCACCGCTCGCATGTCCGGGTCCATCTTTGCGATCTCGGACAGCATCGTCAGCCCGTCCATCTTGGGCATGTTGATGTCAGAGAGCACGACATCGATGTCGTCTTGGGCCCGCAGCACCTCGAGCGCCTCCGCGCCGTTGGCGGCGAACGCGAAGCTGTAGCGCCCCGACCGGATGTCGCGTCGCATTCTCTGACGCATCAGAACTTCGAGGTCCGGTTCGTCATCAACAACAAGGATCTTGATCGACTCTTGCTTCATGGAGCGTTCTCCGACAGTTCGCCGATGTCTACACGAACATCTAGGCGGGCGTTGGCGAAGCCGGAATGGACACCTCGCGTTGGCGCTACGTCATTGTAGTCTCGCCCATACGCGACCGTGATGTACGCACTCTTGGAGCTGGCCGGGTTCGTCGCGTCCAACGGCTCCCACCGTCGCGCATCCGCATCCCACACTTCCGCCCACGCATGCGACGCCAAGGGCGAGTTCAGTTCGCACACCGGATTCCAAACGTATCCCGACACATAGCGGCAAGGCATGCCCCAATGACGCAGGATGGCAAGAGACAGGTGCGTGAAGTCCTGACACACTCCCTTGCGCGTCACAAGCAGTTCCCGTGCGGTGGACTGGACCGTCGTCGAACCTGGAACGTAGTCCATCAACTCGTGGAGCCCGCTCTCAAGCCGCTGTGCGGTCTCTCGTGCCGAAGACGCCGGCTTCAAGCACGCCTCTCCCAGGAAACTATCCAGCTCTTCGCTGGGCCGGGTCAGTTCGGAATCGCGCTTCATCACCGCGAGCAGCGCGATCCCAGGGGATTCCCACCCATCCTCGCCCGACCGCGGGCGGCCAGGACTCTCCCGGGAAGTCTCGGCGAGACTCACTTCGGCGGTGCTGATGATGCTCAAGTTGGAGTGGGGTCTGGAAACGAGAAGTACATGCCGGAAGTTTCCAAGTCCGTCTACGGTATGAAAGAGGTCTCCGCGCGGTTCCACATCGATCTTGAACGCGTCCGGTTCCTGGCTGCATGAGCGTCTCGGTTTCAGGCAGAGATACATGTGCGAGCGTTCCACTTCGCTGGAATAGGAGTAGTGGTTTTCGTGCCTGAGGGCCAGTCTCCGGAGCAAGAGAGCCTTCCGGACCAGGTCAGGGGAGCAGGTACGAGAAGAACGAGCTGTGGACCAGTCCGTTCAGCGAGAGCGCCTGGTTCTGGATGGAGCGCATGCCTTCGACCCGAGATGCGTGTGAAGACCACTCCTGTTCCACCTTGGAGCGAACCTCGGCAGCACCTTGTTGCAACGCCAGGACCGCGTCCTCGTCCGGCCCGTTGCCGGCGTCGAGCACCTTCTCCTGGAACCGCGCCGCCGACTTCGCCAGCGACCCCGGCAATCGCCGATCGGTCACCAACATCCGGTACACCAACATCGGATCGATGGACAGGCCGAAGCTCTCCTCGTAGATCTCGTCGGCCTGGGCAAGCCGAAGCAGGCTGAACCAGTCGGCGTCCGTGACGTCGCGCTCTGAGGAAATGGCGGCTTCATGCGCAAGAATGGTTGCGCTCAATTGCTGCACCTGCTCGAGCCACCTTCCCAGTTCCAGAAAGATCCAGCCTTGGTCTCGATACATCGTAGAGGAGGCTGCTCCGGACACGGTGTACATGTCCGCAACCAGGTCTCGGTAGAACCTGGACGGAGAACTCGCCCAGATTTCCGATATGTCGCAGTCCCGGACTCTCAACCAGGCAAGGTTCAGGCATCCCCAGAACTCCTCCGTCAAGCAATGTCTAATCTGCCGGGCATTCTCCCGTGCGCTGTGGAACGAAGACCATATCGAGTCCGCATTCTGACGCTCGAATGTCATGTAGTCCGCTAGAGTGAAAGCGTCCGCCAGCACAAACTCGTCCGAAACCGGAAACGTGCTGTCCGTGGTCGGCATGGCTTGGTCCAGCGCGCCGAATATCCGGCGCCAGCCGAACGTGATTTCCGACGCCGCCCTGTCCACCAAGCTCTCGACTTGCAGGCGCATCAAACGACCCACATGCTCCGTCCTTTGGAGATAGCGACCGAGCCAGTAGAGGTTTTGCGCTGTACGTGAAAGCACTATTGCTTGAGCACCCAGACGTCCTTGCCGCCCCCGCCCTGGCTGGAGTTCACAACCAGGCTGCCTTCGCGAAGGGCGACTCGACAAAAGGCCCCTGGCACAATGCGCACAGAGTTCCCTGTCAGCACGAACGGCCTCAAATCGACATGCCTCGGCTGAAGCCGTCCGGAGACCACGCATGGCGCGCGTGAGAGCTGGAGCTCCGGCTGGGCCACGAACTGTTCGGGCCGCTCGCGCACGTCGGCCAAGTACTCATCAAGTTCCTGTCGGGATGCCTGCGAGCCGATCAGCATCCCATAGCCGCCCGATTCCCCGACCATCTTGATGACAAGCCGCTCCGCATTGTCGAGAACATACTCCAAATCCTCCGGTCTACGACAGAGATAGGTTGGCACGTTCGCGAGCAGCGGCTCTTCGCTCAAGTAATACCGGATCATGTCAGGAACGTAGGTGTAGATTGCCTTGTCGTCCGCTACTCCGGTGCCCGGCGCATTGACGATCGTCACGTCGCCGTTGCGAACCGCACCGATGAGTCCCGGGACCCCCAAGGTGGAATCCGGCCTGAACACCAAGGGATCCAGGAAATCGTCATCCACTCTGCGATAGATCACGTCCACCTTCTTCAATCCCGTAGTGGTCTTCATGTAGGCGTGGCCGTTCCTGACGACCAGGTCACGTCCCTCCACCAGCTCCGCGCCCATCTCATTGGCAAGGAACGCATGCTCGTAGAAGGCCGAGTTGTAAACCCCAGGGGTAAGCACAACCAGCGATGGATCTTGCTTCCCGGCGAGTTCCGCAAGGATGATCTTCAGCTCGTCACCGTAATGCTCCACCGGCTCAACACCGTGTGCCCTGAAAACCCGGCGCATCATGTTCTTGACCGCCGCGCGATTGGCGATCATGTAGGACACGCCCGATGGCACGCGCAGGTTGTCCTCAAGCACGTGGAACCCTTCGTTCGTCCGCACCAAGTCGGTTCCGCACACTCCGACCCAAGTGTCTCCAGGGGCGGAGAATCCGCGCATCTCCACGCGGTACTGGGGACATCCTGTGATCATGTCACCCGGAATCACGCCATCCGAGACGATCTTCCAGTCCGAGTAGATGTCGGCGAGGAACTTGTTGAGCGCCTTGATCCTCTGCGTCAATCCGACGCGGAGCTGTTCCCACTCCGAGGCCGCGAGGACTCGTGGAATGCAATCGATGGGAATGATCTGTTCAACTATGTCCTCTTCACTGTAGACAGTGAAGGAAATGCCCTCGCTCTGGAATGTGTTGGCGACCGTCTCTTGGATGCGCGTCAGCGCGTCCGGCGCGAGACTTCGGAGGTATCGCCACAGGAGGCGACCCTGCGGACGGGGCCTGCCGTCCGGGAACAGCAGTTCGTCGTAGATCTCCGCCGACAACGGATACGATTCGAATTCCACGAGAGCCGGAAGCGGAACTTCCGTACGGACTCCTCATGCCGACCGCTCCAATTCTAAGGAGCGCTGCATCAGCTGCCGTGCAGCCCGGCTCCCTCCCCGCTGCGCAGAGAAAGTCCTCCGATCCGCCATGGCCGACGGGCCAATTCACGCGGCAGCCTTGACATTTGCCTGTTTTCTACAATGGCTTTCCTTCGTCTGCTGGCGAGTGATGGAAATCGATCGTGGGTCTCGGACTGTCCTCCGCCAAGCTCGCTCACCTGACGCGGCACCTGGACCGCTGCGTTTCCGAGGGCCGGTTTCCAAGCGTCGCCTGCCTCGTCCATCGTCACGGACAAGAAGCGTATTTCCATGCAAGCGGCATGGCGGACGAGTCGCGTGGAAGGGAGATCGCACGGGATTCCGTGTATCGCATCTATTCCATGACAAAGCCGATCACCAGCGTTGGCATGATGATGCTGTACGAACGCGGGCTCTTCCAACTGGACGATCCGGTTTCCAAGTTCCTTCCTGGCTGGTCTGGCATGGAGGTCTACGTAGCCGGCAAGGGCAAGCACATGTCGACCCGCAAGGCCTCGGAACAGCCCTGCATCAAGCACCTGCTCACGCACACCGCAGGCCTCACCTATGGATTCATGGACCGCCACCCGGTGGATGCGATGTATCGGAAGCTGAAGATTGCAACCGATCTTCGGCACACGCTGAAGGAAACCACGTCCTTGCTCGTCAAGGTGCCTCTGCTCTTCGATCCTGGCACTCGGTGGAGCTACAGCGTCGCCACTGATGTCTGCGGCCACTTGGTGGAGGTTCTCTCGGGCAAGCCCTTCGACGAGTTCCTGAACGAGAACGTCCTCATGCCGTTGGGAATGCGAGACACGGGGTTTTGCGTCACGCCACGCTCGAGAGAACGACTGACAGCCTGCTACCTCAAGAACAAGAAGGGCTACGAACTCCAAGATGACCCGGTCGGGTCCGAGTACGACGAGACT
>JAGWBL010000227.1 GCA_021295935.1 Pseudomonadales bacterium | reverse complement strand
TGATGACAGAGATGAGAACAGAAGAACAACGCGGACGGTCGCAACCGCACTGGTTGCCACGGGACTCCGCAACGAACATCTGGAGAGAGGCATGAGCACACCTAAGCACGGGGTCAGTTTCGAAGACGTTCCGGAGAACATCGAGTTTCGCAGTCCCGACTTCACGAGGCCGAACAGCGCGATTTGGGAGGACTGGCCGCTCGATCTCGACAAGCCGCTGCAGGACTATGACTTGGAGACCCTGGACCCGGGACATCCTGATCTGTTCCTTCACGGGAAGGAGCTTGAAGTGTTCGACTACCTGAGACGCGTCAACCCAGTTCACCTCTGTGAGGAGTGCCGAACTGGACCCTACTGGTCGATCACGCGATTCAAGGACATCATGGAAGCGGAGCGAATGCACGACGTGTTCTCCTCTTCCTGGAAGTGGGGCGGCATCCAGATCGGCGGAATCCGCATGCCAAGGCCCGATCCGTACTTTCACCTGCCGATGTTCATCGCGGAGGACCCTCCCGAGCACGGCCACAAACGGGCGGTGGTGCAGCCGAAATTCACGCAAAAGGCCCTTGCCAGAATGGAGACGCAGATCCGGGAGTGCGCCGGAGAAATCCTCGATCGCCTGCCGGTCGGAGAGGAGTTCGATTGGGTGTCCAACGTGTCCAAGGAACTCACCGGCCAGATACTCGCCATACTTTTCGGTATTCCGCAAGAGGATCGCAACAAGCTCACTCACTGGTCGGACGTCGTGCAGAACGCCTCCAATCCCGAACAGTTCGCAAACATCCGGCAAGCGTTCGAGGAACTGTGGGAGTGCCACGACTACTTCGCAGCCGTCATGGAACAGAGAGCGCGCACCAACGGTTCGGGAGAGGACCTGATTTCCCTTCTGCATCGATCCGAGCACACGAACCGGATGGAGCCGAACGAGTACCTCGGCAATCTCCTGCTGCTGATCGTGGGCGGGAACGACACCACAAGAAACTCGATATCCGGATCCGTTCTGGCGCTCAACGAGTTTCCGGAGCAGTTTGCCAAGCTCAAGGCGGACCACTCGCACCTACCAGGCATGGTGTCCGAGGCGATCCGTTGGCAGACTCCCTTGGCGCACATGGCGCGTACAGCCATCAAGGATGTGGAGTTCGGCGGCCAGCAGATCCGGTCAGGCAACCGCATCGCTCTCTGGTACATATCAGGCAACAGGGATGAAGAGGTGATCGAAAATCCCTACGAGTTCCGTATAGACCGCCCAAACGCTCGCCGGCACATTGCCTTTGGATTCGGGATACACCGATGCGTCGGCAACCGGCTTGGAGAGATGCAGTTGCGGGTCATCTGGGAAGAGATCTTGAAGCGATTCAAGGACGTCGAAGTCGTCGGCGAAGTGGAACGTGTGCGCTCCAACTTCGTCCGGGGCATCCGAAGGCTACCCGTCCGGCTGACATCCGCTTGATCATGCGGGGACGCGCCGAGTGCCTCGCCACGACAAGGAAGGCATGGCCCACGGGCTGCGTTTCAAGTTGAGGAACGCGTTGCACGAAGCCTTGGAGACTGCTTGACGAACGGGACGCTTGAACGGCAGGCGCTTGTGTTGTCTAATCTGAGCGCTGCACTAACACAGAACTGATCATGGGGCTGATCGAAGAGAAGGCCGCCTTGCGCACGCGGGATGTGGAGCGACCCACTTGGGATGTCATAGAGGAGTGGAGGATAGATCCGACGACAGACGACGGATCTGAATCCCGCGCACCCTGCGCGGTTCGTTGCTGGAACCGAACTGCCAGTCTTTGACCGGCTTCGGCGGGAACAGCCCGTCCACTTCAGCGAGAACAGCCAGTTCGGGCCCTATTGGTCAATCACCCGCTTCCGGGACATCATGGAGCTTGAGCGTCGCCACGACGTGTTCTCTTCTCTATGGCGGTGGGGCGGCATCACCCTCGGGGGCATGGCGAAGGAGGAAACCGACCCGTTCTTTCATCTTCCCAGTTTCATTTCGCAGGACACGCCCATTCACGAGACGCAGCGCCGGGGGGTGCAACCACGATTCAATCCGCGCAACCTGCAACAGATGGAGGGGATGATCCGGAGACGGGCGGGCGAGTTGCTCGACGACTTGCCCATTGACGAA
>JAGWBL010000023.1 GCA_021295935.1 Pseudomonadales bacterium | reverse complement strand
CAAGGAAAGAAGATCGTCATGACTCTCGGCGTCGTCCGAGGAAACACGGTTCGAGCCCGTCATCTCGGTCACGATTTCGTTGCCGGCTTCCGCAATCTTGTCGGCGGTGAAGTACGCGAATATGCCAAGCTCGTTGCTGAGAGTCGGGAGCAGAGTCTCGACCGGCTGCAAGCCAGAGCTGCGGAGATGGGCGCTAATGCCGTGGTGGGCATGAGATTCACCACCTCGGTCTTGATGCAAGGCGCTGCCGAGATGCTGGCCTATGGCACGGCGGTGATCGTGGAGGACGAGTAGGAGTCATCGGTTTCGTGGGCATGCGAATCCGGTCTGTCAATGTCGGAAGAGCCTGCGAGTTGGGTGGAAGCAGGACGGGGATCTTCAAGACGCCCGTCGACCACCCCGTCATGGTCACGGTCAACGGTCTCGCTGGAGACACCGTGTACGATCGAAGGCACCATGGAGGTGCCGACCAAGCGGTCTATGTCTATGGCCAGCAAGATTACAACTGGTGGGAGCGGCAACTGGGCCGATCCGTTCCGCCAGGCAGTTTCGGCGACAACCTGACGATCGAGGGATTGTCGAGCCGCGACTTGTACATCGGCGATCGGTTGACGTCAGGAGATTTGACTCTGCAGGTCACTGCGCCTCGGATACCCTGCGCCACGCTCGGCCGGCGCATGAACGACTCTCGATTCCCGATCGGATTTCGGCGAGCGGAGCTTCCGGGTTGCTATTGCAGAGTGCTGACCGAAGGGCTGGCATCGCCCAGGGTGCGAGTGTCGCTGATCCAGCCCGAGTCCGGCGAAGATGAAGCGAGGATCTCCCTGATTGAGTTGTTCAAGCAGTACTACGAACCGTCGCCGGACGAGGCATGGGTGCAAAGGGTGCTCGCATCCCCGGTCGCCGAGCGGGAGCGAACTCGGTTGACGCGACTTGTGGGTACTTGAGGGTTCGTCCGTTGGAGTTCTTCTCGTCCGAGGTCATGGCGTTCCTGTTCACGGGAATCGCCCTGACCGCAGGGATCGGCATATCCATCGGCGCGTGGCGAATCGTGCGAAAGTACGGAGGCGACAAGGACCCGAGTCGCGCAGACGAATGAGTCGTCTTCATGCGAGCGTGAACATCCGAACCTGAATGACAATCGCACTGGCGTACTGGCAGGTCAGTCCGGCACTCAGTCCGCCATGCAATTCCAGAATTTCGCGGGTGTGCTTCCGTGGCGTTCTCTCTTGTACAACTCAGTTGTTCTGACCACGGGACTGGACGTCACGGCCCATGCAGCATGACGTCTTGAAACCGACACTTGCTCAAGCAAGTCTGATGAGTTGTCGTGGCTTGGGTTGCGCGCGAGCCGTCACTTGTTTCATCCCTCGCGTGTTGCACCGTCAAGCGCCAAGCAGATCGCGACGATGGAGCAATGCCACCCACGCGTGAGCTTCACAAGCGGATTCCCTGCAGCCTGATCTTGGACGCTAGCCGATGATCGCCTTCGGCTCCAAGAACTCCTCCATTCCGTAGCGACCGAACTCGCGGCCGTTTCCCGACTGCTTGTAACCGCCAAAGGGTGCGCCCGCATCGAAGGACGATCCGTTGATGTGAACGTTGCCCGATCGGATGCGACGGGCAATCGCGCTGGCTCTCGCCGTGTCCGCGGAAGACACGTATCCGGACAGACCGTAGTCCGTGTCGTTCGCGATGCGAACGGCGTCGTTCTCGTCCTCGTACCCAATCAGCGACAGTACAGGTCCGAAGATCTCCTCACGCGCGATCGACATGTCGTTCGTGACGTGCGAGAACACCGTCGGCTTCACGAAGAATCCGACATTCAGTCCGTCGGGACGGCCCAGGCCGCCGCAGGCAAGCTGGGCGCCCTCCTCGATCCCCTTCTCTATCAGCCGCTGTACCTTGTTGAACTGGACCTCGGACGAGAGCGGTCCCATGGTCGTGTCCCTGGAGCCTGGATCTCCGACCCTCACCTTCTTGGTCGCCTCAGACGCGATTTCGGCAGCTTCCTCCATCCGTGAGTGCGGCACCAACATGCGCGTAGGCGCATTGCAAGATTGGCCGGTATTCGAGCACATGTTGAGCGTGTCCCTGGCGACGACCTTGTCGAAGTCGCAATCTTCGAGGATGATGTTGGCAGACTTCCCCCCGAGTTCCTGACAGACCCGCTTCACCGACGGAGCGGCTCTACGAGCGACATCAACCCCGGCGCGGGTCGATCCGGTGAACGACACAACATCGACCTTGGGGTGCGATGAGATGGCGGCCCCAACCACCGTTCCTTCGCCGTGCACCAGATTGAACACGCCCGGCGGAGTGCCAGCGGCATCCATCACCTCCGTGAACAGGACGGCGTTCAACGGCGCGATCTCCGACGGCTTCAGCACCATCGTGCACCCCGCCGCCAATGCGGCGGCAACCTTGCAGGAAATTTGGTTGAGAGGCCAGTTCCAGGGAGTGATCATTCCGCACACTCCAGCCGGCTCCAGGACCACCAGCGAATTGCCGAGCCTCTCCTCGAACTTGAACGACTTCAATGCTTGAAGAGTCACCATGAGGTGAGCAAGAGCGGCCGGGGCCTGCGCTGCGCGAGCGAGACCGATCGGAGCGCCCATTTCCTTGCTCACGACACCGGCAATCTCATCCAGGCGCGGCCGGTACTCGGCAATGATGCTCTCCAGCAACGCGATGCGCTCGTCCCTCGTGGTAGTCGAAAACGACTCGAACGCGGCGGACGCAGCATCCACTGCCGCATCGACGTCCGCTGCCGAACCCAATGGGATCTTGGCAAAAGACTCTTCAGTGGCTGGATTGACGATCTCAAGCGATCCGCCGGAAAGCGGCTCGACCCAAGATCCATTGATGTAAAAGCGATCCAAGTTGTTCAATTTGCTTCCTTCGTTCCCGGTTGCAAGAAATTGCTGTCCCGTCATCGATAGCGTACCACCGCGAGCATGCGTCTCGGGGGGTTCGCCGCAAGACTCATGGCGTTGTCTCGGCTCCGGTGGAATCGCATGGTCATCGGCCGGCCGCCCCCACTGGTACCGGCCGCAAGGCAGCCTGCGGCGAGACAGCTAGCCGACGATGGCCTTGACCTCAAGAAATTCCTCGAATCCGTAGCGGCCTCGCTCCCGTCCATTGCCTGACCGCTTGAATCCTCCGAACGGAGCAGCGTTGTCCACCGGTGCGCCGTTCATGTGAACGTTGCCAGTTCGCAGCCGGCGCGCCACGGACCGGGCGCGCTCCGGATTTCCTGAAGAAATGTACGCCGACAGACCGTAGGAACTGTCGTTGGCGATCCGCACGGCATCGTCGTCGTCCTTGTATCCGATCAGAGCCAGCACCGGCCCGAAGATTTCCTCCCGAGCGATGGTCATGTCGTTGGACAGCTTCGAGAACACCGTGGGCTTCACATAGAAGCCGGTGTCGAGTCCCTCCGGGCGACCGGGACCGCCACACTCCAACTCCGCGCCTTCTTCGATCCCCTTCCTGATCAAGCCTTGCACCTTGTGGAACTGTGCCTCCGACGCGACCGGACCCATGTTGGTGGAACTCGACGACGGATCGCCAACGTGGATTTCGGATGCGACCCTCGCCGCGATCCGAGCAGCGTCGTCCAGGCGGTCCTCGGGAACCAGCATCCGGGAGGGAGCGTTGCACGATTGGCCGCTGTTCATGCAAAGCAGACGCATGTCCCGCGCAACCGCCTGCTCGAACTCGCAGTCGTCAAGAATGATGTTCGCCGACTTGCCACCCAATTCCTGCGCGACCCGCTTCACCGTTGGAGCCGCCCTTCGTGCGACGTCGATTCCGGCTCGAGTAGAACCCGTGAACGAGACCATGTCGATCCCCGGATGAGATGCAATGGCTGCACCCAAGTCCGGGCCCGTTCCGTTGATGAGATTGAACACGCCGGCGGGCACACCGGCGGCCTGGAGGACATCCGCCAGCAACATGGCGTTGAACGGAGCGATCTCGGACGGCTTGAGGACCACGGTGCAACCCGCCGCCATGGCGGGGGCCACCTTGCAACCGATCTGGTTGGCCGGCCAGTTCCAGGGTGTGATGCACCCGCAAACGCCGATGGGTTCGAGCACCACCAACGAATGGCCCATGGTCTCCTCGAACTGAAACTCCTTCAGGACCTCCAGCGCGGTGGTGAAGTGAATCAGCCCTCTTGTCGCCTGGGCGGCGATGGCGAAGTCTATGGGCGCGCCCATCTCCAGACTGATAACCCTGCCCATCTCGTCCATGCGAGCCTTGTACTCGTCGATGATTCGCTCGAAAAGCGCAATGCGTTCGCCTCGCGAGCTCTGGGCGTAGGACTCGAACGCTGCCGCTGCGGCCTCCACGGCTTGGTCCAGATCTTCCTGCGTGCCGAGCGCTATGGATCCCATGGGCAGTTCCGTCGCCGGATTGATGACGTCCAGGGTCTCGCGCCCGGAGGCATCGACCCATGCTCCACCTATGAAGAACTCGTGTCTTTTCATTTCCACCTCGTTCACCATCCTGCAGTCGCTTCGAAGTTCAACCGTGCCGTGGTCTGTCTGGCCTAGTCGAACTTTGGCCGCGACCGAGGCGCTTATCGCGCGCCATCGGCCTCAGATTCTTTCACTGACGTTCTTTCGAGAGGGCTTGGAAGTCTCGATCACCTCGCCCCGCAGGTCGTCTACCACGCCTGAGAACTCGCCTCTGTTGTGCTCGTTCAAGTCCGCAAGGACCTCGTGCGCCTTCAGAAGCCGCAATTGATGACTGCGATAGTCAACCGTCTCCGCTTCAACTTCGGTCTTGGTTTCCGGCACGGGATGCGGCGCGCTCAGCATCAGGTCGAGAACACTCTCCATCCCCAATTCGGTGATCGATTGCAACACCGCAGGCGAAGCGTTCTGAATGCTGATGCTCGCTCCGATCTCGGTGGCTCGCTCAGCCACTTCGTGAAGCGCACCCAGCATCGCGCTGTCAACGTACGAACAAGTAGACAAGTCGATGATCAGGCGTCTGCCTTCCTCGATGACGGAAGTCGCCGCATCGAACAGCACTTGGCCATGCACCCAAGTCATTCGCCCATCCAGGAACAAGAACGTGCCGTCGCTGGATTCCGCATACCTGAGCGGCGCGTACCCGTTCGCGCCGTTCTCCGCCGGAGAGTCAGTCCGGGCCGTGACCGAGTCTCGATGCTCGAAATGGTGTTCGCCTTCCTCTGCCTCCAACAACAGCATGGTGACATCGTCGCGGTCCGCGTACTGCTCACCTTGGGAAGCGCGGGCAAGAACGCGTTCCAGAACCCTGGAGCCGCCCGCTTCACCCATCATCGCTCGAGCGATTTCCTCCGGATCCGACGGGCTCTCTCGACTCACACTGAACAATCCATCGGTGTACGCCAGGAGTCGGTCTCCCCGATCAAGAGCGAGCTCCGTCGCGCAGAACTCCGCATCGCTGTAGAGCCCTAACGCTGGCCCGCCCTTCTCCACGCTCAGGATCTCGCCACCCGCCCTCAGCAGAACGAGAGGCGAGTGACCGGCGCTGACGACACTCAGCGAACCGGTGGCGTGATTCAGCACACAGAAGACCGCGGTCACGAACACTCCGGGGGCCGAGACATCTTCGATCAGTGATCGATTCAGGGACTTCACGACGTCCTGGGTGTTCTCTATCGGGATTCGACCGCAGACCTCGTCCAGTCGGTGCTTGAACAGCGCCGACAACATCGCGGCGCTCACTCCGTGCCCTGCCGCATCGGCCACGATCAGCGCAGCCTGATTCTCGTCAATCTCCACAACGTCGTAGATGTCGCCGCCTACGTTCCTGCCCGGAATGTAGAGCGCGGACATGCGCCAGCCGGAAATCTTGGGGGGCCGAACGGGCAGCAACGATCTCTGGATGACCTCGGCCCGCCGAAGATCGCGCTCCATGAGTTCTGCCTGGTTCTCCAAGGCGCGAACCAGTCGTTCCAGTTGCTTGCGCGATGATTCCAGTTGCTTGGTGCGAGCTTGCACACGGCTCTCCAGCTCTTCGTTGTGCTTGCCCATGGTTCCGGCCATTTCATTGAACGCTTGACCGAGTTCGCCAACTTCGTCCCGCGTGGTGACGGGAACGCGGTGGTCAAGCTGCCCAAGAGCGAGATGCCGTGTCGCCGAGGACAGCCGCCGGACCGGCCGCAGGTACCGTCGGGCCACCGACACGGCAAGCAGCGCCGTGACTACCAGCCATGCCAAGGCGGCAAGAAGCAATGCCATGAAGGACGCGGAAATCCGCTGAAGCGACTCCACCACGTCAACCTGGGATGCAATGGCCAGGTCTCCGCCTTCGACGCTCGCAAACGCCACCGTCGTGTTGATGCCACGAAAATCCACGAATCGCTGAAGCACGCCGCTCTGTCCCTCGAGGGCCAATGCGACAGGTCTGTCCGTCGTCGGATCCCATCGCCCGAGTCTGTCGGTGTCTCGGCTCGCGTAGGCATACCGGGCGGCGCCGTCCGCATCCCTCACCGCCAAGCGGATCTGGTTCGACTGGTGCCCTGTGAGCATTCCCGTGAGTCGAGACGCGAATCTCATGGCATCGAATTCAAGTACAGCCGTCCCAAGAACTTCTCCCTCCAGACTGTGAACCGCCGCAACAGCGATCGAACTGGGAGCTGTCGTGTCACCCAGGCGCAAGGCAACATCCGACTCGCTCTCTTTGCCGCCGTTGCCAAGAGAGAACGCGGACAGCCCGGAAACTCTCTCCTGCCACGACCTGCTCCCCGC
Organism: Pseudomonadales bacterium; assembly: GCA_021295935.1. Lineage (GTDB taxonomy): Bacteria > Pseudomonadota > Gammaproteobacteria > Pseudomonadales > Azotimanducaceae > Bin55. The sequence continues at coordinate 3,495 of JAGWBL010000023.1, read as the reverse complement.
CTGGTCAAGCGGTTCGCTCGCGATCAGTCGTCCGTCCAGTGACCACACCGAAGCGCCTGTCAGGTCCCGCGAAGCTCGAACCTGCTCCACCAGCATTTCCCGCAAGTCCAGAAGGGCCTGCTCTGACGGAGAGGATGCGAGCGCCCTGGCCACGCGCCCGCTCGACGCAACCTTCCGAGCGGTCTCCCGCTTGCCATCGCGATATTCCTGAACGAATTCGCCCAGAGCCTTGACATGAGCCTGCAACTCTCGCCGAAAGTCCTGTTCGACCGTCTCGCGGATGTACCAGTAGTCGACACTCGTTAGAACGATGGCCGTCACCGCCGTGACCGACAACAGGAGAAGCGCCAGCTTGCCGCTGACAGATCGGTAGAGCGGTATCTTGGACTGCGGTTCCGCAGTCTCCTCGGTCAACTCGCCTCCCCCAGGTGCAAGCGAGTCGTGACTGAAAGCCAACTCATGCCGTCTGACGAACCCGCTATCACTGAAGCGCTTTCTTGCTTGGTCATTTTATGTCTTGGCGCCGTTTCGCACCTACGGTGCGACCGTTGCGCGCGAGACACCGAGTGCAAGTACCACTTGATGCCTCGAACTGCCCGGCAAGTCGCGTGCGCGGCATGCCGTCCAGCCTGACAAGTGGTTTGCTCGTACCATTTGCGACCCCTGCGCCGAGCGGCTTGGCAGCCCTGATGAAGTTCGGGATCTTCTACGAACACCAACTTCCGCGTCCCTGGAACGACGGCGACGAGCAACGGCTCTACAACGAGGCGCTGGAGCAGGTGGAACTCGCAGACCGGCTCGGCATCGACTTTGCCTGGGAAGTGGAGCACCACTTCCTGGAGGAGTACTCGCATTCCTCAGCCCCGGAGGTGTTTCTTGCGGCGTGCTCCCAGCGCACCAGCAACATCCGGCTGGGCCAAGGCATACGTCAGGTCATCCCTGGCTACAACCACCCCGCTCGAACCGCCGAGGTGGTGGCAACGCTCGACCTGGTTTCCAACGGCCGCGTGGAGTTCGGATCCGGCGAGTCATCCGCCGAGTTGGAACTCGGCGGCTTTCGGGTGCCGGTCTCATTGAAGCGGAAGATGTTCTTGGAGTCGCTCGAGCAGATTTGCAACATGCTCGCCATGGACCCGTACCCTGGATACGAGGGACGGTACTTCGAGATGCCGTGCCGCAACCTCGTGCCGAAACCCGTGCAGAAGCCTCACCCTCCGCTCTGGGTTGCCTGCTCCCAGCGAGAGACCATCAAGATGGCGGCAAGACTGGGTATGGGCGCGCTCACGTTCGCGTTCGTCGACCCGCTGGAAGCGCAGGAATGGGTCGACGAGTACTACCGCATCATCAAGTCGGAGGAGTGCGTGCCCATCGGTCACGCGATCAACCCCAACATCTGCATGGTGTCGGGGTTTTGCTGTCACGAAGATCGGGAGACTGCTGTCAGACGGGGATTGGAGGGCTTCGAGTTTTTCGGTTTCGCGCTCGGGAGCCTGTACGCGTTCGGCGAGCACAAGCCGGGACGCACGAATCTCTGGAAGCAGTTCGAGGCCGCCCGCGACGCTCGCCCCCAGATCGATGACTTGGACATCACCAGGTCGCTCGCCGGAAGCAAGGGCGGGATAGGAACGCCCCAGGACCTGCGCGAGCACCTGAGGAAGTTCGAATCTTGCGGCGTCGACCAGGTCACGTTCATACAGCAAGCGGGACGCAACCGACACGACCACATCTGCGAGAGTCTGGAGGTCTTCGCCCGGGAGGTGCAGGACGAGTTCAAGGAACGAGAAGCAACGCGGGAGAAACGCAAGACGGAGGAGCTTGCTCCATATCTCGAGGCCGCCATGACTCGGAAGATCCCGATGCCCGCGCCATCGGACGAAGAAATCCCGGTCTTCCCCTCGCTCGGGAGAAGGGTCAGCGAGGAATCAAGACTCGAGGAGTCCACGTACGAAGCGCCGAAAGCGAGATCGGGATGAGGAACCGGCTCGCTTCCTGGGACTTCCCGCAGCATCGTTCGCCGTTTCGAAGTCCCCGACCCGCGTGCAACCTTGAGACCTGACCGAACATCTAACCGAGCATGGCAGGCATTCACGGCGTAACGATCGAGCCCGAGCTGGTGGCCCAGCTCGTCAAGGGCGATCCCGGGGCTCAGGATCTCGTCTATCGGAGGATGGCGAGACCGGTGTTCACGATGGCGCGTCGGGTGCTTCAGGACAGCGAGATCGCGGAAGACGTCACGCAGGACACATTTGTGGACGTGTTCAACAAGGTCTCCATGCTGAAGGACCCGGCATCGTTCGTCGGGTGGGTTCGAAGGATCGCGATCAACCACTGCCTGATGACCATTCGGTCCCCGTGGAACAAGAGACGCTTCCCGTTGGAGGATGAGGAGTCGATCGAGGGCACACAGCAAGACCGACCTGACATGGCCATGGACTTGGAAGCCGCCTTGCAGAAGCTCAATCCAAGAACGCGAGCCGTGGTCTGGCTCTACTGCGTGGAGGGCTACACGCACGACGAGATAGGCGAAATGTTCAACCAGACCGCGAGTTTCTCCAAGTCCCAATTGAATCGAGCGCTTCGTCGCCTGAAGGAACAGAGCGACGAGCAGGATGCCGCGGAGCCGAGACTTCCCCGCGCGGTTGCTTTGTGGACCTGAATCTATGACAGACCTTAGCCAGCTAGATGAACGAAGACTTGCCGAAGGATTGCAGGCGTTGCCGCAACTGGATCCTCCCGAGCACGTCTGGACTGGAGTGCGTCGGCACATCCGTCCGAGATGGTGGATTCCGAAGCCGATGGTGACATCCTCACTGGCGGCATCGGTGGTGGTGGCAGCCATGTTGCCGCTCCTCGTGCTTTCACCCTTGGCAGAGAGTCCCGGCCAGTTCGTCGCCGAGGAACCAACCACGTCCGACCCAGTGGTTTCCGGAGGCCCTGTTGCGGCAGAGGCCGCCAAGGAAAACGGGCTGGCGCAACGACCGTTGACGCTGCAGCAGTCCTTGGAATCGGTTCCGAGAATCGTGCGTGAAGAGGACCCGGTTCAGGTGGTGCTGGCCAAGCGCATTGCTTCGATCGACGCGACTCTCCAAACGAGGAACGAACTCGATCGCGAGGCAATGAAACAACTGATCAAGCAACGCAACGACATGTTGAACGCCTACATGCAAGTGCAGAAAAGGCGAGATTCGAACGCGCTGTTGTATGCGTCCTACTAGCGACTCACACGCTGGCAGGTCAACCTAGGTAGAGGAGAGAAAATTGAAGAAAACCACATTTGGACGGCTTGCGTTGGGCGTTTCGGCCGTGTTGCTCGCGACGATCTCCATGGCATCAGCGCCCGCTCGACTGGCACAACAGCAGCTTTCACCCGCTGCCACTTCGAAGGATGCGACGGAGCCTTCCGGTTCGACGGGCGCGGTCGAGATTCAAGACACCAAGGTCATTGTGCTGGACAGCGAAGACGACTCGGCATCGATCGACGGGTTGAAGGAGGCG
>JAGWBL010000022.1 GCA_021295935.1 Pseudomonadales bacterium | reverse complement strand
TTCATTCTCTGGCTGGGCGGCGCGCTGCCCGGTTTCGAACCCATCGATCCGGCCACAGGACTTCCCGTGATCGACGAGGGCGGGCGGTTGCCAGTGTTCTTCGAAGTGCGCAATCTGACCTACGGTTCCGTGCTGGCCTCGATGATTGCGTACCTGACAGCGCAGTACTGCGACGTGCGGCTGTTCCACTTCTGGAAATGGCTGACCGGCGGCCGTTACTTGTGGATTCGCAACAACGGTTCAACACTGGTAAGCCAGTTGGTGGACACGGTGGCGGTGGTTCTTGTGACCGCCTATGTCGCAAATGCCCTGCCGGTGGACGAGACAAGGCCGATGTTGCCCCAGCTCATGGTGTTCATCTGGTCGGGATACATCTACAAGTTGACCGTGGCATTGATCGACACCGGTCCTGCCTACGCCGCGATCCATTACCTGCGTCCGCTCCTCGGGCTCAAGCAGAACGAGGAGATAGACCCCAACGACTTCGGCAAGACGGTTGTTTTCGCCGGTTACGCGGCACGGAAGAGGGTCGAAGTCGACAGCTAAGCCCAACAGGCAGGGGCTCGCAAACTCTCTCGCGATTCGTTCCAAGAGCTTCTGCCAATGGCGGGTCGAATGACCGAGCCTGCGGTTTGCGATGAGATTGACTTGCCTACGACCTGCGGCGTGGGTTCGTGGCCGCTGGCCGCGAATGCCGAATGGCAGGGCTTGGGTGACGCTGCAAGAGCGGAATCTTACGCCGCGACCGTCCGACCGGCCGTCCTGTCGCACCCTGTGCCATACAAGGCCTGTCTTGCAGGTGGAGCCCCACCCTGCGAGGACCATGAGACCTTGCGGCAATGGTGCATGGGGCACCCAAACGTAACGGTGGGAACTCTCCAAGGCGCGCGTGGTGACTGCCAGGGCGGCGATTCTCCACTCCAAGTGTCTCGTTCAGGCTGAGCCGTCGATGCTCGGATGCAACCTTTCCAGTTCGGTTCGAAATCCGCCGTAGCGGGCCGGCCAGCACGGTGCCGAATAGGCTGCTGTCGAGAAGCGACTTGAGGCTCTTGGCAGCAGGCACATGTCCGTCAAAACGGAAGACACCCACAACATGTTGCAACATGTGCAAGTCTTGTATTTCGCGCTGCCCTCCCGTCCGCGCCCGCAACCCCGCGACATTCGGTGTCGCTTGGCTTCTGGCTTCACTTGATCGCAAGCAGCGGGGAGGAGATGCGATACCGCGCTCCTCGGGTTTCGCATTTCATCCGAGTGTTCTGGAGACGCACGGGGCCTGCCGAGCCTGCAACCGTCGGAACTGCCTCCCCTGCACCCTTCGGTTTCCTGGTTCGCGCCATGGAATTCCGTACCCGCGCTACGCCGCTCGACCGCCAGCGACCCCGCAACGAACTGTCTCGGCGAGACATCAAGCTGATTGAGGGAACTCCTCGCATGACGATCACAAACCTATAATTTCAGGGAGATTCCAAGCCAATTGATCCAGCCAGTGACCTCCTCAGCCCAACCTCGCTTCTCGCCAGACAGGGCCATAGAAATCCAAGCGCTGAGTCATACCTACAACCGGGGCAGACTCGAGGTCCTGAAGGAGATCAATCTCAACTTCGGAACGGGTTTCTTCGGACTCCTCGGCGCCAATGGCGCCGGCAAGAGCACGCTGATGCGCATTCTGTGCACCATCCTCAAGCCAACGCAGGGTGTGGTGCGTGTGCATGGACATGACGTCACCAAGGAGATTCTCCAAGTGCGTGCGCTGCTGGGCTATCTTCCCCAGACGTTTGGAGCGTGGCGCCTGCATCGGACGGAAGAGGTGCTCGACACGCTCGCACGCCTGTCCGGCATGCGAGACCGGGCGCATCGCAAGGCTCGTGTGGAGGAAGTTCTGGAAATGGTCGGATTGAGCGATGTAGCGGACCGCAAGGTCAAGAAGCTCTCCGGAGGCATGGTCAGGAGACTGGGCGTAGCGCAGGCGCTGGTGCATGAACCTCAAGTGATCATCGTCGACGAACCGACGGTTGGACTCGATCCCGAGGAGCGAATGCGCTTCCGGCAACTCATGACTCGTCTCGGTACGGACCGGACGATCCTGCAGTCCACCCACATCGTGGCGGACCTAGGAGGTGGCTGCCAGGAGATTGCCATCCTTGACGAGGGACAGGTCGTGTTTCAGGACTCGCCCTCCGCGCTGCTGAGCGAAGCGGAAGGCACGGTGTTCACAGCCACGGTCGAACACCGCGGCGCCCCCTTGATCGAAGCCGCATTCGAGATCGTCTCCCGCATCCCACGCGGTTCCGAGATGCAGATTCGATTCGTGTCTGATGGCAACCAGGCGTTGCCTGACGGCGCGGAGCAGGTGGACAAGCCGTCCTTGGAAGAAGCCTATCTGGCGTTCATGTTGAAACGGGGACGAGCCGAAGCCGCTCGTGAGAACCAGGAAACCAATCCACCTGCCGAGCAACCCAAAGCCGCCTAGTTCTCCTCACCGCTCCCTTGCTCATGCGATTGCTCAGTCCCGTCGCGTCGACAGTGTCGCGTACCGCAGCTGTCGCCTACGCCGAAGTGCGTTCAACCCTCCGTCTGGCGCGGACATGGGTTTTCCTGATTCCGGCAACCCTGTTGGTGGTTGTCATGTTCTCGGTGTTCACGGCCATGCACGGCCAGCAGTCCGGCTCGATTCCGTTCGCCGGCCTGTTCGGACCTGGTTACCTTCTCGCTTCGCTCGGGGTGACGATGGTTTGGATCTTCCTCATCGGCGCCGTGTTCCTCGCTTTCGACGTGCGTTCCCGCGATGTACGCGAGCGAATCGTCGAAGTCGTTGACAGTCGCCCCATTTCCAACATGGAGCTTCTTGCGGGAAGGCTTCTCGGCATCACGTCGGTGCTGTGGCTGGCCGCCGCGGCATCGATAGCCTTGGTCTGCCTCATCGGAGCCGGCATGGACGCGTTTGTCGGATGGATGGGCGGCATGCCATCCGCGCCGTTGATTCTCGCGTTTCTCTTCGTCGACTGCCTGCCCACGTTCCTGGTGTTCGGCTCCGCCATGATCCTGATCGCTGTCGTGGTTCGGCTTCGGATTGTGATCGCAGCGCTCGCATTGGTCCTGATAGGCCTTCAGATTGCGGCGGGCTACATCACGCCGTTCTATCTCATTCCCGTCACCACGTTCGTGACCGCGTTCGTCTACCTGCCATCCGAGGTGTCCCCGGTCATTGCAGAGTTGCCCGTGTTGCTTCAGCGGTGCGCCCTCCTCATGTTCACGGTTGCGTTCCTCAACTGGGCCGCAGGCTGCTTTCCGCGTCGCGAGCAGGTCCTCGCTTCCAGTCGAGCGGCTTTTGGGGCCGCGTTTCTGTTGGCTGGGGCCGTGCTGGTGGGCTATGTGGTTTCGGACGCGGTTGGCCGTCAACAACAAGTCGAGGCATGGAAGGTTGCCCACTCGCAATGGGTGAACGAGGTCGCGACAGACATCACTCGGATCGAAGGGACCGTTTCCATCGAGCCGGGAAAGAACCTCCATCTGGATCTTCGCATGACGGTGGAAGCTCCCGAGAAGGCGGCGGAACCCCTGCTCTTCACCTTCAACCCCGGGCTGTCTGTCTCCACCATGCAGGTGGATGGACGCGAAGCGTTCTTCACCCACGAGGACGGAGCGCTGAGGGTCGAAGGGCCGTTCGCTGCCGAAGGGGAGTCCGTCGAGATAGAGATCGAGGCCGGAGGGTTGCCCCTCAGCGAATTCTCCTATCTCGATTCCCCTCTGGATCCGTCCAGTGTCCAGCACTCCAGTTCCCAACTGATCGTCTTGGGAAGCGAACCCATGATTTTCCGGAAGGACTTCGTCGCCCTGATGCCAGGCACTCACTGGTTGCCGTCGGCTGGCAGCGCCGTTCGGGGTCTCAACCCAGAATTGCCGAAGGATTTCTTCACCGTCGATCTCGAAGTCGTATTGCCGGAGGGTTGGGATGTCGCCGGCCCCGGACGGCGCGAAGTCTTGCCGACCGAAGGCAGATTCATTCGCTATCGCTTCCATCCGTCCGCGCCGATGCCCATGATTGGACTGATCGCGAGTCGGTTCCACCGGACCAGCGCGATGATCGAGGGGGTCGAGTTCGCATTGCTGCTCCACCCCGATCACCTCTCCAACCTGGACGTGCTCGAAGACGCAGCGGGTGATATCAAGTCGGACCTGAGCAGGATGCTCGAGCACAACGGCGAGAGAGGCACCCCTTACCCGTACGGCGGACTGACCATGGTGGAGGTTCCAAACAGCTTGCGTATTCACGGTAGCGGATGGAACGCACCCTCCGTGCAGGCCATGCCCGGCATCTTGCTGCTGCGCGAGCACTCGTTTCCCACCGCGCGAATGGACGCTTGGAAAGAGCGTTCGGCTTACATAAGCAGCACCGACCGCCCGGAACATTGGAAGCGGGACTACCTGGATCGTTTCTTCCGCAGCGACTCCTTTGGCGGAAATCCGTATTCCGGGTTCGCAAGTAACCTCCATGGATTCGTGACGGCGGCTCGCGGCCCTGGCGCTCCCGCTCTCAACCAACTCGTCCACCAATTGATCGCCGGGTCGAACGCCGAATCAGCCTACTTCTCGGCCTTCAAGTTCGTGGAAGGCACGGAAGCAGGGCGAGAAATGATGTCCCAGATGTTTGAGAGCCTTGGGTCGCTCCGCGGATCCAAGCACATGGGGAACCGAATCTTCGAAGCACATCGAGATCGGGCATCCACTTGGTCCGAGTCTCTCGGCGCTTCATTGGCGAAGCTCGACTACGTCAACGACCCTGCAACGGCGATCGAGGTGATCGCGACCAAGGTACATTGGGCCCAGGAGGCACTGTTTTACTACAGCTATGCCAACCGCGACTTCCGGGTTGATCCCTTGCTCGCCGAACTGCGGTCCCGCTTCGCGGGAACGACGTATACCTACGAAGACTTCATGGAGATTGCGGACGAACTGGGGATGAACATCGAGTCCAAGATCGGCGACTGGATCTGGGAGACCGGCATGGCGGGATTCATCGCCTCCGCAACGCAAGGAAAGAGACTTGCTGACGACAGCGAAGGGAACGCCAGATACTTGACCACGTTCCATGTGCACAACAGCCAACCCACTTCAGGTTGGTTTCGATTGCAGTACACCGAGGCCGGCACGGCAGGCTCCATGGTTCGGTCCGGCTTCAAGTCGGGCGGGCGGTTCTTTGTCTCCATCGAGACCAGTGTCAGTGACGCAGCAGGCAGCACCTTGGACAGGAACGGCCCCCACCGGGTGCCCGGACTGCAGTCCTTGCAGGTGAACCTGATTACGGACCAAAAGCTGCGCGCCCTCAGTCTGGTGCCCTTCCTTTCTCTGAACCGGGACGCGTTCGAGATCAGGACCCCGCCGCTCTACGCGGAGACGAACACAGAGTTTGAAGGCACACGCGTCCAATCGAGCGATTGGCGACCCCAAGAACTGACTGGGATCGTCATTGACGACCTCGACGAAAGCTTCTCGGTCGACGGCACAGACCAGCGACCGCGTGGCGGAATCGCTGCAACACTGGAACGCTTGGTCATGGAGCGTCCTGACATGGACGCTGGCTTGCCCGAGTACGACGAGCGTCGCGTGAGCTCGAAGTGGACCCGGCAGAACGCTCCCTTCGCACACGGAAAGTACCGCAAGACCTTGGCGCGCGCTGGCTCCGGACGAGCGCACCGGACGGCGTCCTTCCGCGCTGTCTTGCCGGATCGCGGATTGTGGCGCCTGCAATACCACGTTGCGAGAACCCTGAGTTCCGATCAGCTGTTTCTGCTGGGCGACCTTGAGAATCAGCTCAAGACCAGTCTCGCAGCCGAAGCCGCCGCGGGAGTGGACGCGAAACAGTTTGCGAGTCTCCTTGAGACTGCAATGTTCGGCCCATCGGATCCAGTCGAGTTCTCTCTCCGGGTCGAATCAGGCAATTTCTTCGACACTGTTTCCTTGAACATTTCGACGGTTCCCAGTGGGTGGTATACGGTTGGTGAATTCGAACTGCAGGGCGGAAGTGCAGTGGTCACGGTTATCCCGGGAACGAGTGGAGCCATTGCTGACGCGGTCCGGTGGATCCGTGTTGAAGGCAACCAGGCTGAGCAATCCGAGAGTTCCGCTTCGGACTCTGCGGACTCGATCTACCAGTGAAACACCAACTACCGGACCTGTGCGTCGATTCGGTGCAAGTCCAGTCCATCCGCCGTTTGTCACGGCCGGCTTGAATGCTCTACGCGCAACTCATTGCGCGCTGCGTTCATCCAGTACAGAGTCGACAAGTTCGAGAACCGTCCTTCGATAGAATCGCCAAGCCAGCCAGATTTCGTCAGCCCCCTATCCGTCCCCCATGGAAGGACTTGACGTGGTCGAGCGAGATTGGCGGAAGCTGCACCGTCACTCCTTGGCTGTCAATCCACGGACGAACATCCCAGCCAACGGAACACCCATGAAGACACTTCCAGAGCGCATGCCACTCCTGGTTGCAGCCCTTTCGTTCAGTCTCCTTGCCGCCTGCACCGGGCCATCGGCGCCTGCTCCACCGGAGTTTCGCGTGCCAGTGGAAATCCTGGAAGTGTCAATCGACAGCATAGAAGAGGTGATTCTCACTTCCGGCACGTTGCGCACCAAGGAGCTCGTCGAGGTCAACAACGAAGTGCCAGGTGCCATCTACATAGCAAGCGACGCCAGCGGTCGCCGGCTGCGTGAAGGCAGTCGAGTCGCTTCGGGTGACCTGATTGCCCAGATCACCGGAGAGGACGCGCGGATCCACGCTCAGATCGACCGAGCGACACAGGCCCTGAAGACAGCTGAAGCGGAGTTGCAGCGCGCGGAGGACTTGTTCGAACGCAAGCTGGTTCCGGAGGCCGAAGTCTTCTCCAAGCGCTCCAGCTACGAGTCTGCGAAACTGGAGGCTGATCGCGCGAAGCTCAACACCGCGAAAGCAAGGCTCATCACTCCGATCGGCGGGACCATCCTTTCGCTTGCACGCAACCAGAACGGACTGCCACTGGCTGACGGCAACCTGATCGGCCAGGGATTCAAGGTCGCGACGATCGGCCCGATGCACCCGCTGATTGCGGACATCGATCTGGTAGGGCCCGAACTCGCCCGCATACGGACCGAGCAACCCGCGCGCGTTCGTCACTTCGCATTCGAGGATCACTTCGTCGGCAAGGTCCTCCATTTGGCCCCGACGCTGAATGCCGAGTCGCACACCTTTCGGGCCGAGGTCCTTGTCGACAACCCGGAGGAACTCCTTCGTCCCGGCATGTACGTCGAAGTCGTGATCGTCACCAAGCGCCAAGAGGACGTGCCCGTGATTCCCCGTGAGGCCCTCGCCACGCGCTCCGGCAAGGTGGTGGCGTTTGTGCTTGATGGGCAACGTGCCGAACGGAGAGAGTTAAGGATCGGCCTGCGCGACGACGAGAAGGTTGAAGTCATGTCCGGGCTGGAACTCGGTGATCGAGTGATCGTCCGCGGCTTGGAGACCCTGACTGACAGGACCCGAGTGCGCGTCGTAGGTTCCTAGGTGAACCTGTTCCAGTCGCTGGCGGCACTAGCGGTCCGGAGGCCCATCGCCATCGCCGTGGTCGCCTTCGGCGTGGCGCTGCTTGGTTGGCTTTCGTGGCGAGAGCTGCCGATCGACATGCTCCCCGATCTTCAGAGCCCGACCGTGATGGTTTCGTTGCGCTCCGGTTCAAGGCCGCCGATAGAAATGGAGCGGATCTACGGCGAACGTGTCGAACAGCTCCTGTTCACGGTGCCCGGCATTCAAAGCGTCGAGCAGACCGTCCGCATCGGAACGGTCGTCTCAACGATCGTGTTCGATTGGAACACCAATCTAGACCTCGCACTCATCGACGTGCAGAAGGCTGTCAGTCCGCTCGCGGGTTCACCTCAAGTGGACGAGGTGATCGTCCGCAGGTTTGACCCGCGCCAGCAACCCATCCTCACGCTGGGCATGGCGGCCCCGGAAGGGACGCCCGGATTGGTCGACCTGCGCAAACAGGCGCGCCGGGCAGTCGCTCCCGTTCTCGAACGGCTTGAAGGCGTCGCAGAAGTTCAAGTCACTGGAGGGCGACGAGAGGAGATCAGGGTCCAGGTTGACCGGTACCTGATGGATTCGTTCGGCGTCAATCTCGATCTTGTGTCGTCGCGGCTCCGGGCCGAGAACGTCGACGTATCGGCGGGAACGCTGGAGGAAGGCAATCGGATTTTCAATGTGCGGGGACGCACTCGGTTCACTTCGCTGGACCAGATTGAAGCGGTCGTTCTCAGGTACATCGCCGAATCTGACGGTACCAGGCGCCCTGTCCGGGTTGGAGACGTGTCCACCGTGACGTTCCACCAGCAAGAAATCGACCACATTGTGTTTGTGGACGGTGTGGAGGGTGTGGGCTTGGCGATCTACAAGGAGTCCGGAGCAAATTCCGTCCAGGTCTCAGGTCGTGTCAAGAGTGCCGTTTCCGAAATCGCCGAAGATCTGCCAGGAGTGCAGATCCGGGAGATCACCGACAACGCTTTACGGATTGTCGAGGCGCTCTCCGATCTTCAGTACTCCGCGCTCGCGGGCGTGCTGCTTGCGGTGATGATCCTCGCCTTGTTCCTTCGATCCGCCGGCACGACGCTGATCGTCACGGTGTCCGTGCCGGTTTCGGTGTTCTGTTCCGTGTTCGCGATGCACGTCTGGGGGTACAGCCTCAACATCGTGACGCTCGCGGGCCTGGCCCTTGGCGCGGGGATGTTGGTGGACAACGCCATCGTGGTCGTGGAATCGATGTTTCGTCGCATTCGCCTAGGAGACTCGCAATCAGACGCATCGGTGCTTGGAACTGCGCAGGTCGCGGGGGCGATAACCGCAAGCACGTTCACTACGATAGTGGTGTTCATGCCGGTGTTCTTCGTACAGGGCCTGGCTGCACGGCTGATCGAGGGCATCGCGTTCACCGTGACGGTGTCTCTCCTCGCTTCCCTCGGAGTGGCGATATTCCTGATTCCCGCCCTGGGTCGCTGGTTCTTGCCGCGAGCTTCGAACTCCTCTGGCTCGACCTCGGCCGAGAGAACCACATCGCGAGCCCGGAAGGCGACCGAACGAACGGTTGCGACGCTGCTCAAGGCGCCTGGCTTGGTGGTGCTCATCGCTCTCGCCGGCAGCGGCGCAGGCGTCTATCTTCTGAGTTCGCTCGGCACTGAACTGCTGCCGCCCTCGGATCCCCGACAGTTCTCCGTGCGCGTCGTTGGCCCATCGGGCCAGCGCGTGGAATCCACCGCTCGGATGGTGGAAGGGATCGAGTTCGCCATTCGGGACCTGGCAGGTGACAACCTTCAAGCGATCATGTCCGAAGTCGGGAAAGTCCCTGACAACGATCGCATCATCCGAACAGAAGTGACCGAGGAAAACACCGCCAGAATCACGGCCCGGATGGTGCCGGAAGGCCCCACCGGCAGGGACGTCGCCGACGCGCTCGCGGAGCACCTGGAGGACATTCCCGGCACCGAGCTGGTATGGGAGCTCAGCCGGACCGCGCTCAGCGAGGCCCTTGGCACGAGTGGCCCACCCATATTGGTGGAGATAGCAGGCGATGCCCTGCCCGACATCGAGCGGGGGGCCGCAATGGTGCGTAAAGCCCTTGCCTCGTTGCCCGAGCTCTGGAACGTCAGATCCTCCTTCGAAGGAGGAGCGCCCGAACTGCACGTGGAACTCAATCAGGCCATGGCGGATGCGCTCGGCATCCATCGCGAGACGGTGTCCAGAGTCCTGCAAGCCAATCTCGATGGACTCGTCGCGACGCAGTTCCAGGTTGGAGACGAACAGGCTCCCATCGTGATCAGGGAACGGCCGGTCGCTCTCGACGAGCTGCCCAATGTCACCTTCCGGATGGGTCCGAGGCTGATCTCTCTTGGCGAGATCAGCACGTTCGAGAGACACGAGGGAGCCAGGGAGATCTTCCGGCGAGACCAGCGACGAATTGCACGCGTCACAGCGGAAGTCTCTCGGGAGGCGGAACTGCCTAAGGCGGTAGCCGAGACTCATGCCGTTCTGGAAGACATGGCGCTTCCGTCAGGCATCACCGCGAGAGTTCGAGGTGAAGAGACGAGCCGCAAGCAGACCTTTGGCGAACTTCAGCTGGCGGCCATGCTTGCCGTCGTGCTCGTGTTCATGGTGCTTGCCGGCACGTTCGAGTCGTTCTTGCACCCCTTCACCGTGCTTGCATCGATCCCGCTGGCTCTCTGCGGTGTCGCTGCGGTGCTTGTTCCGCTCGGCGATCCGGTGGGAGTGATGGCGATGCTGGGGATGCTCGTGCTGGCAGGTGTGGCGGTGAACGACTCCGTGCTCTTGCTGGTGACCGCGCGACAGCAGATGGAAGACGGCATCGAACGCGCGCGCGCCCTTTCCATCGCC
>JAGWBL010000226.1:1896-3793 GCA_021295935.1 Pseudomonadales bacterium | reverse complement strand
ACATCCTGGGAAGTTAGGTGTTAAACCAGGAGACTTCCGGACTCGACTCGCACTTCCGGCCTGTGACGCATCGCTTTGCGGCGTCTGGGAAGGCGAGCCTTGCCCCCAGATTCTGAACAGGACCCGGCGGGATGTGGAGTGGGAATGCCACGGAGCCGGGATGATGAAAGGGCCTGAGCTTGCGCTGCCGGATTCCCGGAGAGAGGGAACGCTACTGTATCTTCAGGGGACGATCGATGCGCAGGAATAGTGCGGGCCGATCGGCGTCGCCGGATTCTGGTTCGGCGAGTCGCTTGCATGGGAAGGCGCGTGCGAGCTGAACGGAGCGAGGCCGTCGTGGTCCATTTTGGGGTCGGAATCGCGAATTCGCTCGAAAGCCCGCCAAGCTGGCGGACCATGATGCATTTCGGCGATCTGGACATGGAAATTCCGAACTCGGACCTGTATCGTATCGCCTCGACGTTTCCGGACATCACGGTTCGTCTACACCAAGCGAATCACGGCTTCACTTGAGAGCAGCGGTCGAGTTTCGACCAGGACGCGTCGGATTTGGCGTGCTCGCGCACGCTGGCGCACCTGTAGGGAACGCGCATGACTGTTCAAAGCATGTCAGTATTCTTGGCATACAAGCTATCATCACTTCCGCCCGACCAATGTTCGGGCGAACAAGATCTTCGGTGGGGCACGACTGATGATTCTCCCGAGGGCGATCAAAGGGCAAGCCCCACGCACGGGCCAGCCGGGATTCGAGTATCCAGTCTGACAGGAGGCTTTCGGACATCAGATGAGATTCACTGAATTGCAAGGGATCGGTCGGTTTGCGGCCGGAGTGACGTTGGTGACAGCGATGGGGCTGATCACGTCGGGAGCGGCAGCGAAGACGTCCTTGGAGGACATCTACCGCGTGGCGCAGACGGTCAACGAAAACGCCAAGGCGTCGCAGGAGCGAATCGAAGAGCTGTCTTCAGAAACGGATTCCCTTTACAACAACTACAAGGGAGTGCTCAAGAACATCGAGGGGTACAAGATCTACAACGCCAATCTTCAGCGACAGGTAGACGACCAAGAGCGGAAGATGGCGCGGATTCGCCAGGCCACGTTGGAGATCAAGAGTGTGCAGCGAGATATCTCCCCCATCATGTTGCGCATGGTCGAGGTGCTTGACCAGTACGTTGAGAACGATCTTCCGTTCCTGCTCGACGAGCGGAGAAATCGCATCGAGAGCCTCCGTCTGTTGATGGGCAACTCAAGCGTTGCCGAGTCGGAGCGGTTCAGCCATGTGATTCGGGCCTACCAGATCGAAAGCGAGTACGGGCGAACCATGGAGTCCTACACTGCGGAGATTGAGGTCGACGGACAGTCCAAGATCGTGGACGTGCTCAAGGTCGGCCGCATAGCCTTGGTGTACCAGACATCGGATGGCTCGGAAACCGGGTGGTGGAACCCCAGTACGAACCGATGGGAGACTCTGGGAAACAAGTTCGCGGGCCCTGTGAGGAACGGGCTCAAGATGGCGAGGAAGCAGCTCACTGCTGGCCTGTTCGCCGTGCCTGTCATCGCGCCGGAGAGAAACTAGCATGAATTGCAATGTGAGCACTCTCCGCGCCAGGGCGGTTCTCGCCGCCTTCTTCGTCGTTGCACCGCTTTCGTTGATCGCGCAGGAGAGCGCTGCCGAAGACGGGTCGGAGGACGCGATCTCCGATGCGGGTCTCGAGGTTATAGAAGTCGACACCCTGCAGGAACTTCTGGATGCGGTGAAAGAACGAAGGATCATCGAGAACGAGGAACATCGCCAGCGCGAAAAGGAATTCGCCGGTGCTCGCGATCGCCAGGCCCAGCTTCTGCGCGAGGCCGAAGAAGAACTGGCGGCGGAGATTAGGCGATCAAAGCGGCTGGA
>JAGWBL010000226.1:0-1808 GCA_021295935.1 Pseudomonadales bacterium | reverse complement strand
GAGCGTGTTCGAGGGTTCGTTGATCAGCCTGCAGCATCCAGGCCGCGGGGACTACCTCAACGCGTTGGCCGCGAAGATGGGCGACGGAGTCGAGTTGCCCACTCGGGAGGAGATCGAGACCATGTGGCTCATGATCCTCACGGAGATGGACGAGTCCGCGAAGCTCGCGCGTTTCACGGATCAGATCAATCGTTCCGATGGCACCAAGGAAGATATCGAGATGATCAGGGTGGGCACGTTCAACCTGGTTGCGCAGGACGGCTACGTCAACTACGACCTGAACCTCAAGAGTGTCGTCGACCTGCCCCGCCAGCCTTCCGCGGAGTTCTCTAACACGGCCGAAAGTCTCTACGAGGCTGATCCGGGTGAACTGGTGGCGTTCGCCATCGACCCCACGCGCGGCGCCCTGCTCGGACTGGAGATTCAGCGGGCAACCCTTGGCGAAATGGTAGGCACCCCGTTCGGGGGCATGGCGTCGGGCCACTGCTGGCTTCCGTTCTGTGACGGTCAGGGCGGCTGGGTCGGCTCCATCATCATTCTCGTCGGCATCATCGGTGTGTTGCTTGCCATCGAGCGCTTGGTCACTCTCACGCTGATGCGCGGCAAGATCAACAAGCAACGGGACAACCTCGACGAGCCGGACAGCGACAACCCGCTTGGACGCGTTGTGCAGGTCTATGAGGAGAACAGGGAGGTGGACGTCGAGACGCTGCAGTTGAAGCTCGGCGATGCGGTGTTGCAGGAGATGCCCGGCATCACAAGGAACATCACCATAATTCAAGTGATTTCGGTAGTCGCTCCTCTCATGGGGCTGCTCGGGACGGTCATCGGGATGATCCTTACGTTCCAAGCCATCACGCTGTTCGGCACCGGCGATCCCAAGATCATGGCCAGCGGCATTTCGACCGCGTTGATGACCACGGTTCTCGGACTGTGCGTCGCCATTCCGACGGTGCTGCTGCACGCGCTGGTCGCCCAGCGCAGCAGGGGCGTGATCCACATTCTGGACGAGCAAAGCGAAGGCATCGTAGCCTCGCACGCGGAGTCTGCAGGCAGGACGCTCGACTAGCCAGCGCGATGGAAGCAAACTTGTTCCTGCTGATCTCCAGGTTCTTCGACCAAGGCGGCGATGTCCTGTACCTGATCGCGCTCACCACCTTCCTGATGTGGTCCCTGATTTTCGAGCGTGGTTGGTACTTCCTGCGGGAGCATCGCTCCTTGGTCCGGCGGGTGACCGAGAAATGGGAG
Source organism: Pseudomonadales bacterium (assembly GCA_021295935.1). GTDB lineage: Bacteria > Pseudomonadota > Gammaproteobacteria > Pseudomonadales > Azotimanducaceae > Bin55. Next base: position 560 of record JAGWBL010000226.1, on the reverse strand, counting down.
AATCGCGAAGAGCGCAAGTCATGGGGTGCCCATGCCATCCGTGAATCCATGCTTTCGGAAGCGAGAGCGGAGATTCGGGGAAGCATGCCCATCATCCTCACGTGCGTGACGCTGTGTCCGCTGCTGGGTCTGTTGGGCACGGTCACCGGAATGATCCAGGTGTTCGACGCCATGGCCAGTCAGGGCGGAAACGCCCGGTCGATGGCTGCAGGCGTGTCTGCAGCCACGATCCCCACGATGTGCGGCATGATTGCATCGCTGTCAGGCATCATGGGATCCACGATCATCCGCCGGCGAATTGAGCACGAGACGGAATCCCTGGAGGATCAGCTCTCGCTGGATCACTAACGGAACGAATCATGGCAGCCTACCCACGCCGGCGAAGATCGTCGGAAGACGAATCGGACATCAACCTCACACCCATGTTGGACGTGGTGTTCATCATGTTGATCTTCTTCATCGTGACCGCCACCTTCATCAAGCAGGCCGGGATCGACGTGACTCGGCCGGATGCGAGCGCGGTGGAACCCAAGCCCTTGGTGAGTGTTCTAATTGCCATA
>JAGWBL010000021.1 GCA_021295935.1 Pseudomonadales bacterium | reverse complement strand
GTCGAGGACTACATCTTTGGCGAGAAGTCACAGATGGTGATTGATCCGGGTGAGGAGAAGCTCCGATCAGAGTTCAATGGCGTTCGACGCACCTTCCTGCCGATGCCAGCCATCATTCGCATCGATGAAGTGGAAAAGGAAGGCAAGCCCAAGGTCAGCGAAAGCAAGGGCTCCAACATCATGCAGTTTCCGATGCCGGGACCTTCTCCCAAGATCTCGACGTGACTCACAGCTCGTCGAACGGCGCCTGAACCTTCAGGGAGCTGCCCTCCGGTACGGCTGGATCCATGGGCGTTGTGATTGTCGGAGGCGGGCACGCAGGTAGCCAAGCGGTCGCGGAACTCCGGCGCAACGGGTACGAAGGAACGATAGACTTGGTCTGCGGCGAGGCCTCCCTTCCCTACGAGCGCCCTCCGCTTTCCAAGGAGTTCCTGGCAGGCAGGTTGAGTTCCGAGCGATTGCTCTTAAGGCCCGCCAGTTTCTACGATCAGCAGTCCGTCAACCTCCACCTTGGCGTTCGAATCTCGAAAGCTCTCCCGAGCAGGCAAGTCGTGGAGTGCGCCAACGGCAGAAGACTTTCCTACGACTCCCTCGTTCTGGCGACAGGATCGTCGCCAATCCGCCTGTCGTTCGAAGGCTCGGATCTCGAGGGTGTTCACTATCTCCGCACGATCGATGACGCCTGCGCAATCAAGTCGGACCTGGGGAACGCAAAGCGAGTTCTGATTGTCGGAGGCGGATACATAGGCCTTGAAGTCGCCGCTTCCTGCCGCAGCATGGGCTTGGAAGTGACGGTACTTGAACTGCAAGACCGCTTGCTGAGTCGCGTTGCCACGCCGTTCATGTCGGAGTTCTTTCGAGAGCTGCACGTCAACCGAGGCATTCGAGTTCTTTGCGGCATGGGACTGACGCGCCTGGAGCCGGCGAAGGGCACACGTTCTGTCGCCAAGGCGATCGACACAAACGGCGGTGTGCACCTCGCGGACCTGGTTGTCTTGGGAATTGGCGTGCGACCACAGACAGGCCTCGCCGAGTCCGCGGGCCTGGAATGCAACAACGGCGTGCTCGTGGACCGCAACTGCCGGACCTCGGCAGACCACATATGGGCGATCGGGGACTGCACGAATTTTCCCAGTGACCTGTACGGTGCACGCGTGCGGCTGGAATCGGTTCCCAACGCGATGGAGCAAGCACGAGTCCTGGGAAGGAACCTCGCTGGAATTGACGCCAGTTCGCAGGCTACACCGTGTTTCTGGTCCGACCACTTCGAACACAAGCTTCAGACGGTGGGTCTCTCGAGGTTCGGCGACGAGGAGGTTCTGAGAGGTTGCCCCGCTCGCGGGTCGTTCTGCCTGTTTCACTTCAGCGGTTCCACTCTCGTGGCAGCTGATGCGGTGAATTCCAGAAGGGAGTTCCTTGCAGCTCGGCGACTTGTCGGACGCCAAGTCCCTAAGGGAGTGCTGGAGAATCCGTCGATCGACCTGGCATCCTTGATCTAGCATCCTGCCGACCGCAGACCGCACCAACCACCGACGCCATTCCATGGCACCGTCCTCGATATCTTCGCTGCGCGGCATCGAAGTTCAGCAGGCAACGGCGACTTGGGGCGGGCTTGTGGTCGGCGCGGTAGGGCTTGGGGCCGGAAGTGATCCGTTTCCCGGCAAGAAGAACGAGGAAGCCAACCCACGGATTTCACCACCGCAAGCGTGCTTCTTAGAATCCGGTCTTGCGTTTCAGGGGACTTCCGTGCATTCCGAATTGATCGATCGCTTGTTCTCGAAGGCATGCTTTGCCTGTACCGAAAGCGAGAAACAGGCGTTCGCCTCCGATCTTGATCGAATCATCAAATTCGTGAGCGTAGTCAATCAAGTCGATACGCGGGGCGTTGAACCCGTGCTGGGGCCCATCCAATTCGCCCGATTGCTCCGAGACGATGGTCACGTCGCCGACGTCGAGCCATTCGAGACGCTGGAACTCTGTGAGACGGCGCGAGATGTCGTTCACGCCGTACGGCCCGAGCCGAAAAGGGAGCCATGACAGAACTCCGCGGCGTTCGTGCCCAGAGGGATGCCCTCGACTCACGCGAGATCAGCGCGGTCGAACTTTGCGAACTTCATCTCAACGAGATCCGGCGCAAGGATCCCCTGTTGAACAGCTTCATCACAATCGATGAAGAGGGAGCGCTGCAGGCAGCGAAGTCAGCAGACCAGCGACTGGGGCGACAAGACCGGGTTCAAGAGGTCACGGGCATCCCGATCGCCCACAAGGACGTGTTCTACATGCGCGACACGCTCACCACCTGTGCTTCGGGGATGTTGCAGGAGTTCAAGCCTCTTCATGACGCGACCATCGTTGCCCGGTTGGCTGACGCGGGAGCGGTTTGCCTTGGCAAGACCAACATGGACGAGTTCGCCATGGGCTCGTCCAACAGGACGAGTTTCTTCGGCGCCGTACGCAACCCGTGGGATCTCAGCCGCGTGCCCGGCGGATCGTCCGGCGGGATGGCCGCAGCGGTGGCGGCCGACTTGGTGCCGCTGGCCTCTGGCTCCGATACAGGAGGCTCCATTCGGCAACCTGCAGCGTTCTGCGGCGTCAGCGGTCTTCGACCTACCTACGGCCGCGTCTCCCGCCACGGCATGATCCCGTACGCACCCAGTCTTGACCAGGCAGGCCCTTGCGCACGCACGGTAGAAGACTTGGGGATCATGCTGGTGGCAATGGAAGGTTACGACCCGAAGGACAGCACGACGTCAGACCGAGCCGCGACCGATACTCGCAAGAGTTGGGGCCCACGCACCCTCGGTGTGCCTGCCGCATTCATGCAACAAATGGAAGAGGATCTCTGGAGCCCCTTCGGAAAGAGCATCCATGCCTTCAGAAGGCAAGGCTACCGGGTACAGCGCATCGAGCTTCCCCACTTCGACATCGCGGTCGCCGCGTACTACCTGATTGCCACTGCCGAGGCGTCAACGAATCTCGCACGCTACCACGGCTTGCGATCCGGCCCTCGTGCGACGGAATTCAACGGCGTGTCTCACAGCCACTCGCAGACTCACTCCGAAGCGCTCGGAACCGAAGTCAAGCGCAGGCTTCTTGCCGGCACCTACGCTCTCTCGGAACGCAATGGGGGCCGGCTTCTGGTCCAGGCGCAGAAGATTCGAAGGCTGGTGACTGAGGATTTGCTGAAGGCGTTCAAGAGCGTAGATCTCGTTGTCACCCCCACAACACCAACGACCGCGTTCGAATTGGAAGAGAGTGCAGACAGCCCTGTCAGGATGTACTCGAACGATGCTTTCACCGTGCCCAGCGCCCTTGCCGGACTGCCGGCGCTGACGGTGCCCTGCGGGTTCGTTGGCGGACTGCCTGCAGGAGTCCAGTTGATCGCCAAACACTTTCACGAGAGTGAACTCCTGTCCACGGGACGGGATTTTCAGAGAGAAACGGACTGGCATCTGAGTGTTCCTCAACTCCCGACGGCTTGACTCGGGCTGGGATGCGGTCGTCGGCACGATTGGGGACGGCACGCTGACCACTTGCAGCAGACCTTCCTTCTTGGCATTCCTTGGTTACGGTGTACCGACTCCCGCTCGCGAGCGGTTCAGTGCGCCCAGATGCGTGTCGATCGCTGAGTCGGGGACCACCTGTGCTCCGCGCTGCCACGAGGTGTGCTGACCTTGCACGACTGCCTGCGGGCGTGGCATCCCTTGGCAAGGGCGTAACGGCGTTGCTTGTGCAATGGATTCACCACTGCAATCGAACCTCGGACTCAGGAACGCGCATTTGACCGGCCTCAATTGGCGTGCGAGAGTGACCGCAATGAATGAAGCCTTCTCGGAAAGCGGGCCTTCGACTTCGGCGAGGGCCAGTCGATGACGAGGTGTTCGGACCGGGTCCAGCTCGCCCATCCGCATGTTGCTGAACATCTGACGGGACAGGACTTGGCGGAATCAAGCAGGCGGGTGGGTTCCGTCGCAGAGCAGCCCACGTCGACGAGCGCCTTGGCGAACTTCAGCAACTCGCTGGACAGAAGCCTGCGAGTTGGGCGTGAAGAGCCCCTCCACGCCGCTGCGCAACGGATTGGCTCGCCCACGCAGGTCGATTCCTGCCAGAGACACAGGCCTTGCGCGTGAGTTCCCGCCTCCAGACAGACGTAGTGATCGTCGGCGCAGGACCCTGCGGACTGTTCCAGGTATTCGAACTCGGTCTCCTGGGATTGAAGGCTCACATCATTGACGCTCTGGATCGCCCGGGAGGGCAGTGCGCCGAACTCTATCCCGACAAACCCATCTACGACATACCAGCGATCAAGATCGTATCCGCAGAAGGCCTGGTGAACCGCCTGCTTGACCAGATCACGCCATTCGGCGCAGAGATGCACCTCGGTCAACAGGTCGAGAGAGTCGATGTTTTGGACGAGGACTGGTTCGAAATCAAGACTACCAAGCGCACAACCATCCGCGCACGTGCGGTTGTTGTCGCCGGTGGTGTCGGTTCGTTTCAACCCCGTCCGTTAAGGGTCGAGGGAGTCGAGAAGCACCTGCAGCACCAAGTCTTCTATGGCGTTCAAGAACCCGACGCACACCATGGCAAGCGACTCGTAGTTCTGGGCGGAGGCGATTCCGCCATCGATTGGACCAACGAACTGGCGACACACGCAGCTTCCCTGACACTCGTGCACCGATCCGACAAGTTTCGAGCCGCCCCCGCTTCCGTGGAAAAGATGGAGTCCCTTCGGAAGGAAGGCAAAGTCTCTCTTGTGATTGGCAACGTCACTCGGTTGCAAACTGACCGCGGTCTGTTGACCGCGGCTGTCGTTACACACCCGGACAGAAGCGAGACGGCGCTTCCGATGGATCAGCTGCTGGTGTTCTTTGGTTTGTCGCCCAGGCTCGGGCCAATCCACGACTGGGGACTGGAAATCATGAAGAATCAGATAAATGCGAGCACCGAGACTTCAGAAACCAACGTACCTGGCATCTACGCGATCGGAGACATCGCAACCTACCCCGGCAAGAAGAAGTTGATTCTGTCCGGATTCCATGAAGCGGCCCTCGCGGCCTTTGCCATCAAGAAGCGTGTGGAGCCGGACAAGAAAGTGTTCCTTCAGTACACCACCACAAGTCCGATCATGCATCAGCGATTGGGCGTCGCCGATTCGAAGAGTTGATGGAGCGTTCGAAGATCAATGCTCCGAATTGGCGCCGCAGGTTGTGCCTCGGCTCAGGCTCAGGCTCAGGCTCCCCAGACTGAACCCCAAGCTCCTGGCGCACTGGCCCATGGCTGACGAACATGACTGTTTGGACGCACCTTCTTCCCGAGGAGACCAGTCGCCTTTCGAATGATCGTCGAGCACGCGACTTGAGGATGGAACACCTGACACTTCGCCCGCTAGGGACTCACGCGACCGCTTCTGTCATGCTCCCGTTCCGCATCTGAACCGCGCTTCTCGCGCACCAGAGCATCGTGCTCAAGCGCGAGAGGGCCAGTACCGCCCAATCCGCCAGTACCCCCGCTCGGTGCCGTTCTGCGGCCCCACTGGCGCGCCCGCCGAACGTCGATGCCTGCCGAACAAGCTGAGCTGAACTACTCTCCGTCGTCCGCGTCGGCTTTGACGCCCGCAAAGTCCCCGGCCCGGACGATCGAGATGTTGTCTATCGTGAGGTGCTCTCGCATGGCCTCCAAGATGCTCTCAGGTGTCACGGTCGCCAGCCGCGACTCGTAGTCGACAACCCAATCCATGGTGCGCCCCAAGTACATGTTGGAAAGCAACATGCGGGCTATCGTGGAATCCGAAGCCCGGCTGCGTTGTCGGCCATCCAGCATACCCTTGACTCCGCCAGCAACCTCGTCCTCAGAGTATCCGTCGTCCAGCACCTTCTGGATTTCCTCCAGAAACGCCATCTTCACGTTGTCTGCGTTCTGGGGAGCAAAGGTCGCGTAGCCAAAGAAGCTGGACAGTTCATCCGGCTCGCTCGAGTTGATGCCCGAGCCCACACCATACGACCACCCCTCGTTCTGACGTATGCGAGTGGCGAGCCGCGAACTCAGAAAGCCGCCGCCCAGCAGGTAGTTCCCGGCTTCCAGGGCGGGATAGTCTTCGTGTTCCCTGCCAATCGGCATCTGCAAGGCCGCGTACATCACCGCGTTCTCTTTGTCAGGAGCCTCAACGTCCAGCTCCAGCCCCTCCATGCCAAAGTACTTGTTCTCCACCCGATGGTAAGAGGCTGGGGATTCCCAGCCCGCAAAAACGTCCTCGAGCAACGGAACCACGACATCGCGATCAAAGTCCCCTACCACCGCGACGCGCGACATCTCCGTCGTTCCGTGGAAGTTCGCCGCGAACTCCTTCACGTCGTCCAGGCTTGTAGAGCGCAAGGTCTCGAGACGCTCTTCCGCCGTCGCCGGGTACCGAGGATGCCCCTTCGGATACGGACTGGTGTGTTGCTGAAGATGGATGCTGGCCAAGTAACGCGGCTCGGACATCGATTCCTCGATGCCCGTGATTCGGGACTGAAGGAGCACGTCAAACTCGCCAGCGTCAAAGGAAGGCTCCCGCAACAGTTCCTTCATGAGCTCCAGCACATCCGGCAGGCTCTCGCGAACGGTTCTGAAGTTGCCATTCAGTTCGGTCGCTCCGCCACCTACACTCCCTTGCGCCTTGAGTTCCGCAATTCGATCTTGGATCTGCTCGCGATCCCGGTTCGCGGTGCCTCGCATCAACATCGAGCCTGCCAAGGATGCTGCCTCAGACAGGCCCATCAAGCCCTCTTCAGCGCCATGGGGGAGAGCCAAGGAGACGCGAACTTCGTCGCCGCGATTCTCTTTCGCCAGCAGGGCGACCCTCACTCCGCTGCTCAGGGTCAGATACTCCGTACGGTTCTCGATGTTCATGGGGCTCGGATCAAAGTCCTCGCCCTCAGCGATGGCTTCTCGACCTTCGTAGGCACTGACGAGTTCCATGATGTCCGGCGCCTCGGGCACCTCGACGCGTGGCGGAGTCTCCTCCGCGGGCAGGAATGTCGCTATCGTCCGGTTGGAATCCAGCAAATGATCCTTGGCAACCTGGGCGACGTCTTCGACCTCCAACGCCTCCATGTTGTCACGCCACAGGAACATCAGTCTCCAGTCCCCTTGGGCCGCCCAGTTGCTGATGCTCAGGGCAATGCTTTGGGGATCGTTGAACGCGAGCTCGAAGTTGGACAACGCCTTCGTCTTGACCCGGTTGACCTCTTCTTCCGTTGGCGGTTCGTCCGTCGCTATTCCTGCCACGATGTCGAGCATTGCCCGCGTCGCGAGTTCAAGATCGCCGTCCTTGCGAACCTCCACAGCCGAGATGAACAGTCCCGGATCCCTTCCCTGATAGGAGAAGGCCCACGAGCGAGCAGCCCAGCCATTCTTCACCACTCGCTTGTGAAGTCGACCGGAAACATAATCGCCTAGCACCGAGGCGAGCACGTCAAATGCCGCACTGGTCGGATGGGCGGCTGCCGGAACGTGCCACCCGGCATAGGCCAATTGAACTTCGCCGATGCGCCGCAACGTCACCGAACGCTCCCCATCCTGAGCGGGTTCGCGGGTGTAGGTGTCGTAGATCAAGTTGTCGCCGCTTCGGTCCGGAGCAGGAATGACGCCGAACTTCTGCTCCACCAGCTCTATGGCACGGTCGACCTCAAACTTCCCGGCTACCACAAGAATCGCGTTGTCCGGCTGGTAGTACTTGCGGTAGAAGGCCTTGAGTCGCTGGATCGGCACGTTCTCGATGTCCGATCGGGACCCGATGACGGAATTGCCATAGTTGTGCCAAGTGAACGCGGTCGACAGGAGCCGCTTGAACAAGACACCGTCCGGCGAGTTTTCGCCACGTTCCCACTCGTTTCGCACGACGGTCATCTCCGATTCGAGGTCCTCGGCCGAGACAAACGAATTGACCATGCGATCGGCTTCCAGGTCCAGCGCCCATTCAAGGTTGTCGTCGGTTGCTTTCAGCGTCTCGAAGTAGTTTGTTCGATCGAAACCGGTCGTACCGTTGCGGGCGGCTCCGCGCTCGGTCAGCTCGGAAGCGATGTCGGGATGGTTGGGGGTGCCCTTGAACACCAAGTGTTCAAGCAAGTGCGCCATTCCGGTCTCGCCGTACGCCTCGTGTCGGGATCCGACCAAGTAGGTGATGTTGACCGTGATCGTTTCCTTGCTTCGATCTGGGAACAGCAGGAATCGGAGCCCGTTGTCGAGACGGTACTCTGTGATTCCCTCCACGGTGGAAACCTTGGTGGCCTTGGCTTCGGAGTCGCCATGCGAGTCCGCGGTCACCGTCAAGGCCAACAGAATGCCGATCGCCGCGACCAGCGCGAACAGGAACCTGAACTGAACTCGTTTCATCTTCTTTGTGTCTCCATCGCAAGCCGTGGTTTGGTTCCAGTACGTAACGCAGGTACGGTCGAACCTGTCAGTTGCTTGAACGGCCCGCCAATTCAAGCAACGGATCGTGCATTGCGCGTGCGTCGAAGCCCGAGTGACGCATACGCGAGGTCAAGATGCCCGGGAGCGCGGCGCGTGTCGCACGCTCCTTCGAGACGCCTGCGATTATCCCACACGCAGCAGTGATGGCGTCGACTCTGACACCGGCGGCGTCCTCGCGGCTTGCGTGGGGTGTTGCGCGCTCATGCAATCCTTAGACTTGATGTCTAGTCCCGTCACCGGAGTAAGCGTGTCCAATCGACCGTTGCCCGCTGCTGACTATCTCGTCGTGCCAGACGAAGGAGATCCCTACCTCCAGGGAAGTCGCTGCTCCGAGTGCGACGCGGTGTTCTTGGGTGACCGCGCTGTATGCGGCCGGTGCGGCGGCCGCGGAACGATGCGAACCGAACGACTCTCCGACAGGGGAATCTTGTACTCGTATTCGATAGTCCACCGGTCGTTCCCTGGCATCGTTGTGCCATTCGTTTCGGCAGTGGTCGACCTTGACGGAGGGGGCACGGTCAAGGGCAACTTGGTGGATGTCATTCCAACTCCCGAGGCCGTCGTGTTCGACATGCCCGTTCAGGTCGTGTACCGAGACGCGCTGGGACGCCTGGATTCCGCGGGCAAACGCTACTTGGCTTTCTTCTTCACACCCCTGCCAGAGACCTCTTGAGGAACCATACATGACTGATGCCTATGTCGTCGGAATCGACATGATTCGCTTCGGCCGGTTCCCCGACCGTTCAGTGCCCAATCTGGGTGCGGAAGCCGCTCTCATGGCCCTTGACGATTGCGGTCTGAGAATCCAAGACATGCAAGCGTTTTACTGCGGCAATTTGGGACAGGCCAACCGTATGGTGGGTCAGCGCATCCTGAAAGAGATTGGACAGACCGGCATTCCGGTGGTCAATGTCTCCAACGCCTGTGCCACCGGAGCGACCGCGTTTCGCGAGGCCTGGATATCCGTCAGGGCGGATCTGTACGACCTGGTCCTTGCGGTGGGCGTAGAACAGATGGGCAAGGGCTTGCTCGGAGGCCCGGGGGGATCCAGGGGCATCCCCAAAGAAGGTCTGTTAGGGTCGGGAACCATGCCCGCGGTGTTCGCCGAGGCTGGCATGGAACACTCGCGCAAGCACGGCACGACTTTCGAGCAGTTCGCCAAGATCTCCGTCAAGAACCATCACCACTCGACGATGAACCCGAAGGCGATGTATCAGGTCGAGACACCGTTGGACACGGTGATGAACTCCGAAATGATCTCCTATCCCAACACCAAGCTGATGTGCTCGGTGAACGTCGACGGCTCGGCGGCCGCGGTCCTCGCATCAGAACGCAAGGTTCGCGAACTCGGACTCATGGATCGCGCGGTCAGGATCCGTGCCTCGGTGATGACTTCGGATCCGTGGCAGGAACGGGACCTCGTGATGCCGGATGTCAACACCTGCACCCGCAATGCTGCCTCCGATGCCTACGAGATGGCAGGCGTCGGACCGAGAGATCTGGACCTGGTCGAGCTGCACGACTGCTTCGCCACCGCCGAGATGCTGCACTACGAGAACTTGGGGCTCTGCTCGGACGGCGAAGCTGGACGTCTGATAGACGAGGGCGAAGTCGAGCTGGGCGGTCGTGTGCCGGTCAATGTATCGGGCGGACTGCTGTCGAAGGGTCATCCGCTCGGGGCAACTGGCATAGCCAACATCCATGAAGTGTCAACCCACCTGCGAGAAGAGGCAGGAGTGCGCCAAGTCGAAGGCGCACGCATTGGACTGACTCATGTAATCGGGCTGGGCAGCTGCTGTGGAGTACACATCCTCGAAAAGGCCGCCTGAGCGCTGTCCAGCATTCCAGCGGGTTGGCGGCTGGACGCTCCCGGACTGCATGGAGGTCCGTGCAGGCTAAGGATCCGATCTCCGCAGCTCTGACAGGAATCTGCGCACCCGCTTGGCATTCGCGCCGAAGTCGGTCGCGCCGATGCGAGAGAGGGAGCGAACATCGACAACGCTGCCACCTTCCGGGCGCTCCTGGACCCGAACGACCACGTCGTCCTTGAACCGGAACCAAGGCGTCCTTGCCGTGGCTTCTATGCGGCCGCGCTCCGGGTCCTCAGCGATCAGCTCCCAGCCCATGGCGTCCACTGTCTGGCTCGGGAAGCGGACATCTCAAGATGCAGAGGCACGAGGTCCGGATACAGTCTTGTCTGGACCTCGACCTTCCTCGCAGTGTGGCTGACAGAGTTGGAGTTTGTGCCGCGCACGGCAATTGCAGCTTCGAATGTCGGAGGATCCTGAAGGTCCGTGGTCACGTCATGGAGCACGGGCGCGGTCAATTTGGGCAGTCCAATGATCATGTGGCCGAGAAATGCGGCAGCGATGACGACAGCGATCCCGAAACGGGCGGGGTTGAGCGCGGCGATGACCAGAGACACCGAGCAGGCCACCGCGAAACCCAGCGCCAACGCTCCACAAATGACATACAACTGCAATCCGGTGACAGACGACCAAACTCCCAATCGGGAACCCAATGCCGCCAGCAACGAGACCACGACGAGCGCCAGCGACATGCCGAGCGAACCCCAAGACCATATCTGCATGCTCGAAGTCCACTTCATGACTGCATTCTAGGGCGGTCAGCGCCTCCGGTTGAGCGAGCTCGATAGCGGCACGTGGCTCGATTCGGTCAAGCAACTCGACGACTGCGGCCAGCGATCCACCAAGCGACAGCAACATCAACGCATGGATATGTCCTCTGTTGCATTTCCTACGACACTAAGTGTCGCTCGCTCATGCACAATTGAATCCTCGCCACGGCCACAGGACCGTAGCGGCAATGGAGATCCAAGATGATTGACAATGAGCTCTACCTTGTGCTGATCGGCATGGCCTGCATTGTCGGGTTGTTCATCTACATGCATCGCACGACGAAAGCGCAATCGGCCGAATACATGCGCGATGCGATCCGACAGCTTGTGGACGCCAGAAAGGAGATCTCCGAACGACTGGAACGACAGTCGCAGGACCTCGCGACCACCATTCAAGGCGGGATCGCGAAGAACACCGAGACGGCAGTGAAGACGATCGGAAGCCTGCGTGAGGACCTGGGCAAGATCATTGATGCCAAGGATCACATCACCACGCTTTCTCAGAACATCACGAGCCTGCAGGGTGTCCTGTCCAATCGACAGGCCCGAGGCGCATTCGGTGAGATACAGCTTGAAGACATCGTGAAACCGGCTCTGGCACCGAGCCAGTTCAGGTTTCAAGCCTCGCTAGGCAGATCGGACCGAGGTGGCACCCAAATGGTCGACTGCCTGATTCTCCTGCCAGACGCCCCAGGACCCCTCCCCGTGGACTCCAAGTTTCCCCTCGAAGGCTATCGCGCCCTGTGTGACGCACCCGACGACGCCGCTGCAGCAGCGGCACGGAAGCGGTTGACGGGAGACGTCTCCAAGCATCTCGGAGATATCGCCAGCAAGTACATCATCCCCGGAGAAACCGCAGATCTGGCACTGATGTTCCTGCCCTCAGAAGCGGTCTATGCAGAGATACACGCCTCGTTGCCCGAAGTCGTCGAGCAGTCCCAGAAACTCAGGGTCTACATGGTCTCGCCGACGACAATGATGGCGGTCTTGACGACCGTCCGCGCGATCTTCCGTGACGTGGAGATGCAGAAGCGGACCAGGGAAGTGATTCGCCGACTCGGGCTCATCGCGAAGGATGTCGAACGCCTCGACCAACGCGCCGACAAACTCGAGAGGCACTTCAAGCAGGCCAACGGCGATGTACTGCAAGTCCGCACCTCCGCAAACAAGATTGTCAGCGGCGTCGAGAGAATCCAGGCTCTCGACTCAAAGGACCCGGCCATCGACGTGATGCCAAGTGAACTTGGCATCGAGTCCCGGTCGGAGACATCGCCCCAGCAAGGCGGATAGTCCGGCCGGATGTGCACCGGACTCCAAGAGGAGGGATGTTCGTCTGCCGACCGTCCGTGAGCTCGTTGCACTAACCATAAAATTTGACGCCAGCCCGATTCCGTGTCCGCCTGCGCACGCCACGTCAGTCGTGTCCGCGAAGCGAGGAAGACTCTTGCCCGCCACCAGCATGGATCAGCGCGTCAGCCTCTGCAAGCGGAGGGGGTTCGTGTTCCAGTCCAGCGAACTGTACGGAGGTCTTCAAGGCGCTTACGACTGGGGTCCCCTCGGCACGGAACTCAAGAACAATCTGAAGGCCGCATGGTGGCAGTCGAACGTGTTCGAACGCGACGACATGGAAGGCATGGACTCGACCATCCTGACACATCCCCGTGTGCTGGAGTACTCCGGCCATGTGACGACATTCGTCGATCCCCTGGTGGATTGCAGGAAGTGCAAGTCCAGGTTCCGAGCCGACCATCTGGCAAGCGCGTCGTGTCCAAACTGCGGAGGGCAGGACCTCACGGAACCCAGACCGTTCAATCTGATGTTCAGAACCCAGATGGGTCCGGTGGATCACGAAGGCGCGCTCGCGTACCTGCGGCCAGAGACCGCCCAGCACATCTTCATGAACTTCAAGAACGTGCTGGATTCGACCGCGCGGCGACCTCCATTCGGGATCGCGCAGATCGGAAAGGCGTTCCGCAACGAGATTACGCCACGCAATTTCGTGTTCCGAGTCCGTGAGTTCGAAATAATGGAACTCGAGTTCTTCGTGGATCCGGGAACCGACGAAAACTGGCACGAGTATTGGGTGGACACTCGCCTGCAGTGGTGGGAGCGCCAAGGGATCGCGCGAGATCGCCTTGAGCTTCTGGACGTTCCCGAATCCGACCGGGCGCACTACTCGAAAGCCACGGTCGACTTGATGTATCCGTTCCCGCACGGCCTCGAGGAACTTGAGGGCATCGCCAATCGGACAGATTTCGACCTAGGATCACACACTCGGGATCAAGAGGCGCTCAATATTCAGGCGCAAGTGCGGGAAAACACGCACTCTGGCGCCAAGCTCGCCATCCTCAAGCCCAATTCCAGCGACTGGTACGTCCCGTTCGTCATCGAGCCGTCCGTCGGCGTCGAGCGCGCCACGCTCGCCGTGCTCAACGAGGCCTACGACATCGAGCAACTCGACAATGGCAAGGAGCGCGTCGTCCTTCGCCTGAGACCGCATCTGGCACCGTTCAAGGCTGCAGTTATGCCGCTCAAGCGAAATCACGATGGCTTGGTCAGCAAGGCAAGGGAAATCAAGAACCTGCTCCAACGACTCGGGTTGGGACGAGTGTTTCTGGAGGCGAGCGGCAACATAGGCAAGAGCTATCGGCGACACGACGAAGTTGGTACGCCACTCTGCATGACCGTGGATTTCCAGTCGTTGGAGGACGACTCGGTCACGGTTCGGGACAGGGACAGCATGAAACAGATTCGAAAGCAGGTCTCGGAACTGACTGAGTTCATGACCGAGTTCTACCGCCGGCCGTCACACGCTTGACAGAGACGTCTTGCCATGAGCAAGCCAACTCCTTTCCCGGGCGCCAAGGCACCGACGCCCCTCGAAACGGGGTCGTCGTGGCGAATGTCGAGTTCACACTCGGACGGTTCGGGCGCGAGAGGAGTCCGAAAGTTGGACGGATGGGTCACCAGGGACTCGTCATCGGTTCGTGGACGGGCTCACGATGTCGATTGTGGAGTTGCCAGACCCGCCCAACGTCCGCCACGCGGCAAGGGGCCGACCGCTGGGTTTCCGCGAGGCTAGAATGAGTTTCGGTTGGGGCCCATAGCTCAGCTGGTTAGAGCAGTGGACTCATCAACAATGGTGCGCGGTTGTGGAGACACAGCCGATGAACGGGATGAATTCAGGGAAACCTGGCACTGATCGCCAAGGCAACCCTGAGCCAAGCCGACGGTACACCGTCGGAAGGTGCAGAGACTACCTGAGGGCTGCCGGAGAATTGACGGTTTCGTCAGTTCGGAGTGCGAGCGCCCTTGATGACAGGCACGAGCGTCCCGCACCCTCGCGCATGGCTGGCGCAGGGTGGTGAGATAGTCCGCGCCGAGTGGCAACGCTCGGAAGTCCGGTGATCCGGATCGTGAATCCATTGGTCCCAGGTTCGAATCCTGGTGGGCCCACCAACCCGCTCAAGCGGGTCCAACCGTGATCAGGCCGCCTGGTCCTGGAACTGCTTCAGCTGAGAAGATCGAGAAGGGTATCTCAACTTGCGAATCGCCTTCGTTTCGATCTGCCTGATGCGCTCCCTCGTCAGCTGGAACTGCTGGCCGACTTCATCCAATGTGAATTCGCGGTTCGTGTCGATGCCGAAACGCATCATGATCACCTTCGCCTCTCGCGGCGTGAGTTCGGAAAGCACTGCTCGAATGGCATCACGCAGTGCCTTGTGCCGGAGTTCCTCCAGCGGATTCTTGTTGTTGGGATCCTCCACGTAGTCGCCGAACGTCACGTCATCGTCATCCCCGCGAGGCGCCTCCATGGAGATGGGTTCCCGGGCAATCCGGTGCACAACCCTGATCCGGTCCGCCGGCATTTCCATGCGCTTGGCGAGTTCCTGCGCGGTGGGATCCCTACCCAGTTCCTGCTGGAACTGCCGGGTGTGACGATTCAGCTTGTTGATGTTGTCAATCATGTGAACGGGTATGCGCACCGTTCGGGCTTGATCCGCAATCGCACGAGTGATCGCTTGGCGGATCCACCACGTGGCGTAGGTCGAAAACTTGAATCCCTTGCGGTATTCGAACTTGTCAACCGCGCGCATCAGACCGGCATTCCCCTCCTGGATCAAGTCCTGAAGCACCAATCCGCGATTCAGGTACTTCTTTGCGATGGAAATGACCAGCCGAAGATTCGCCGTTGT
>JAGWBL010000020.1 GCA_021295935.1 Pseudomonadales bacterium | reverse complement strand
CAGCATCCACACGCAGGAACGGCGACAGCACAAGGCTATCCGAGCCGACGCCGAAGGAATGGTAGAACTCTGCCTGGACCGCTAAGGACAGATCGTCGGTACTCTGGCCGGGAAGCGCAGGGGCCTGAACGAAGCCAGCCAATTCAAGTTCCATGCGGGTGCTCAGTTCGATGGCGCCGAGCGGCAGGGCCAACGCCAAGAGCGAAACTGACGTAGAGAGCGCCAGCCGATGTATCGCAACGGGCAGCATCGCGAGCGGGTCAGTCAATCCCGGAGCGCTTCCAATCCCCGTAGACCGAGCGATCCGGCGGAATCGCCTCATCGCGCTCGCTTCAACGCACTCTGATCGAAGTCACTTGCGTCAAGCCCGGAACTGAACCGGTAGTCGCTCCATTGAATCTCGGTGCTCTTCCCGGTCTGATGGTTGACCATTCGCATGACATCAGCGCGCCAGAACTTGTCCAAGTACTGGCGATACCCGCCAATGGTCAAGGTCTTGAGCAATGCGTCCTTTCGGT
This sequence comes from Pseudomonadales bacterium, assembly GCA_021295935.1. Lineage (GTDB taxonomy): Bacteria > Pseudomonadota > Gammaproteobacteria > Pseudomonadales > Azotimanducaceae > Bin55. The sequence goes on along the minus strand of JAGWBL010000020.1, from coordinate 16,590 downwards.
CGTGGTACTCCGTCTTCACGACTTGCCACATCTCGGTGTCGATCCAGACCATCTGGCGCGTGTATCCGGAGTCCTCGTACTGGGGGCGAAACTCGACGACCGACGTCTGCTTTCCATCAAGTGTCTCGTCACGCAACCACTTGTAGCGGTACTTGTCGACTTCCTGTGACGAGAGATCCTCGTAGGCGAACTCGCTGCCCATGAACGACCCGGACTTGTTGCGGGAGGAAATCCGCTTGACGCGCTTCAGCGCGGGCAGGTAGAGCCACTGGTCGTCGGGGATCGTCGCGTGGGTGTGGCTCAGGAACGCTGTTCCCTTCACGTCGCGAGGACTGTCGAACACCGTGAGGCTCTTGTCGCCGTCGCCTTCGACTTCGAGTGTGAGGATGCGAAGCTCGCGCCGACTCTCTCGGCCTTGCCTGTTGCGCAGGATCATGAGCAAACTGGCCTGCTGGTCGTTCCAGCCAATGCCCTGGCGGTCCTTCTCCCGGACGATCTCCAAGCCTTTGTCTTCCGCTGATTCCGCCAGCACACCATGTGCCAGCGTGATCGAGAGAAACAAGAATGGCAACAACTGCTTCATGGGGAGTGACTCTCTCCTTCAAGTCGCTGGACGGCAACAACCCTCCAGAGCTTGTTATCTTATCCCACCGTCCGGCGCCCGGAAAGCAGCGAAGCACCGATGCTGCACAGCAGACGAATCAGTTCGCGAATCTGGTCGCCAAGAAGCGGCTGAGCTTTCAAATGGAGCTGGCGCGTTGCTGCGCGGAAGCTGTGATGACGATCGTTTCGATCGACTCATCGGGTATCGTGTCAGTGACCCATTGGAGCTTCGATCACGGCCCGCGTTCCAGCCCGGGAACGGACGCGTGGCCAACAGCGCGAACACTCCTTCCCTCCTGCCCTAAAGGGAACCCTTCTTCCGGCAAGAGATCGAAGAGGCTTTCGAGATTGGTGGTTACCCTTCAGTGCGTCCAGTTCCCGCTTGCCATCGGGCTTGTATCGAACCTTACGTCAAACGGGATTTCCCTTCGGGCTAGCACAGTGTCTTCACCTGCTTCGGTGCGATCAAGCAGTCGAAAAAGCTGAGACTCGGCTGGTTGAACATGGACTACAGCCATCGCTTGCTGTCCCAGCCCGTTCCAATCTAGCCGGCATGGCGGCCAAAGAACCGGCATTGGAGCGTGCCAGCTTGGCTCAGTGGCTTCGGCCTGCCGCAACCGCAGAGTGTCGCGACCACCACCGTGCATCGGCGTGCCATGGCGCCTTGTGGCAACTTGCCGTGCATGGGTGCATGACGCGGAGCGTCAGTCCTCGGGCTTCGGCGGACTGCAGCATCTTGTTCCGCCAATTTGGAACGGCCATGTTCGTCTTCGCTCCAGCGAGACAGGCCCAGTGGCCGTCAGGACACACCTCGACGCCAGACCTCACTTCCTTGGGGCCATTCTTGTCCAGTCGCCACCACTTCCAGCAGGCGTCGTTCTTACGGAGTCTGCCAACGGGCCCGAGCCAACCCTCACCACGCCGTGTCTCAGTGAGCGTTGAGCAAGCAGCGATCGGACCGTGTTTCTTGCGTCGCCTGGCTTCCAGCGTGCAGATCCGCGCAGCGAGTGTCCTCGCTGTCATCGTCTTGTCGTTCTCTCAGCAGTCGATCTCGGCACTGAAGAAAGACTCCGCAACAAGATCCCAGACTAGCCAGCGCTCTCCCCGATGTTTCCACTGTCGGGTATCACAACGCCTTGGCGCGGTGCGCTGTCGTCGTTAGTCGAACCACAAATCTGATCGTCGCTCCAATTGGCCGCCAACGTGCTTCATACCTGCGACTCGTCCAGCTGAAGACCTGCACGCGAATGCCACAAGTCGCGAGCATCCACTGGGCGTTGCCTGACGGCAACCGCGACATGCTCTACCAAGGACTCGATTCTGACGCGCGGACGTGATCAGGCAGCTTGTGGCTCAATCCAGCGCCATCGTAAACCGAGATCTGCAGCAGCTGCGTGAAGTTTCCGAACCTGAGGCCTCTCTCCCGCTTGAAGAGCCTCGAGGCGCGTTGTTTCGCTCGGAACATGAACAACGTTCCCAAGGTGGACTGCTTCGGGTACTTGAAGCTGTCGGCAAGCCGCTTCCCGATGAGGGCTCGCGACAGGCCGTACGCCAAGTGCAGCACCTTATCGGTCTCGGCCTGGTCCTTGATGTCCACCACTCTCGGAATGGACCGGATCAGTGCGTTGGCCATGGTCGCCGAATCGTCATCCGGCGGCGGCTCGCACTGAAAACCGACGGTATAGACCCTCTTTGCCGATTCGCTGTCCGTGTAGAGGACGGGCTCGGGTATCCCCATAAGATGTCCGGCGTAGCGCCAGATCGCAAGGATGCTCGACCGCTCTGCTCTTGTGAACTTCGCTCCCAACAACGACGCATAATCCAGCAGGCGCTGAGAAAACACGGACAAGGCCAGTCCCAAGTGCGCCGCGCTGAGCGGCACGCCCCAGTCCTCGTGCCGCCACTCTTCGGACTTGGCCAGCAGGGACCTTATCCTGGCGTGGACAAAACGCACCCGAATGGATAGCTTCCGACCGTCTCCGAAACCTTGCAATCCACCGGGCATGAAGATCTCCAGCATCTGCCGGTTGTTTTGGCGGAGGCGCCGCTCGGTCAGGGCGACGCGCCCGGTGATCCGGAAGGACTTGGCGATCAGCGTCGAAAACCCTTCCACGAGCACGGCGGTCACGAACGCCACCAGCATGAGGTCGGCATTCTTGTGAAAGACTCGACAACCCGATTGAAACGCTTCATGGTCCAACCACTCCGGTTCTTGCGAATTGTCGAAGAATGCCTGCAGCGGCCCAGGGGCTTTCCGAAGAATCGAGTCCTGCCGTTCGATGCCAGCAGCGACGAAACGGTTGAGTTCGCTAGGCGGCAGTACGGCGACCTCCTCCATGACCGGATCCAGCTCGGGATCGCCGACAAGAATGTGTCGTGCGTAGTTGTCGGCCGCCTCGCGATCGGTTTCGCATGCGCGGGCGTACCCGTCAATGTAGGTGTGGGGGACTCGAATCACGCCTTCAAATCCGCGGGATTTCAGACCTGGTGACGGGCACCAATGGGAACGAACCATGATACGCGTGCCTTGGATGCCCGTAACAAGCTGTCCTGAAGGGCCTCTCGGGCACCGGAGCGCGCCAACAAGTCTCGATTCTGCGCCGAGAAGTGCCAACGACAACCAAGAGCGGGTTGGGTAGCATACGTCCAAGTGAAGACTCTCTCCCCGCAGCGGCGGCCGAGATGCCAGTGGCAAGACGGCTCGCGCCCTTGCTGTTCGTCCTTTGGCTCGCCGGCGGTCCAGTCCGTGACCCATCCCGATTCTGATGGCAATGCTTTGCCTCGCGGACCGGACATGAAGACTCCCCGAACAACCACATGCCTTGAGCCCGTTCCTTCCCTAAGGGTTCCGATACGATGACTACTGGAGCCTTGGACGTGTACACGGCGTTCATTCTGCGCTACCGGTGGGCGATCATCGCGTTTGCCGCAGTGCTGATGGTCGCACTCGCTGCAGGCGTGAGGTCGTTGGAAGTGGACAACGACTACCGAGCTCTGTTCAATGAAGACGATCCGCGACTCTTGGCATTCGACGCACTGGAGCGGACGTATACCGAGTCGAATTCAGTGCTGATCGCCATTGCGCCTTCAGACGGCGAGACGTTCACGCGCGAGACGCTCGGCGCCATCGAAGAATTGACCGAGGCTGCCTGGAAGACACCCCACTCCATTCGGGTTGATTCCCTCACCAACTACGTCCACAGCCGGGCGGAAGGGGACGAGTTGATCGTCGAGCAACTCGTTCAGGATGCGGGCGCATTGACTGACGCCGATCTCGCGCGGATCGAGGAAGTGGCGCTCGGAGAGAGCGAGATCAGGGGAAGCCTTGTGTCTTCCGACGGACGATGCGCCGGCTTGTCGATCAATCTTCTCGTGCCAGAGAATTCCGACGCGGCAGCACTCGAAATCACCGACTATCTCGATTCAGTTCTGGACCGCGCTCGATCGGATCATCCGAACATCACCTACCACATGACCGGGTACGTGATTGTCAATCGAGCCATGGCAGATGCTGTGAAGAGAGACTTGGACACCCTTTTCCCGATCATCCTTCTTGTCACTGTCGGCCTCACATGGTTCTTTCTGCGTTCGGTGTCGAGCACCATTGCGACCGTCGCGGTGGTGGTGTTCTCGATGGGTTCGGCCATGGGATTCGTCGGATGGAGCGGCATGGTCTTGACCCCCGCCAGCTCCGGAATACCCATCATCGTCATGGTGATAGCCATCGCTGATTCGATTCACTTGGTGCGAAACACTTTGTCTGGGTTGCGGAGAGGCTTGGACAAGAATGCCGCGATTGCCGAATCGATGAACATCAATGCATGGCCGGTGTTCCTTACATCGCTCACCACCTCTGTCGGCTTCCTGAGCCTGAATGCTTCCGATGCGCCCCCCTTTCAAGTGCTGGGCAACGCAGTCGCGTTCGGCGTAGCCTGCGCGCTTGTTTATTCACTGACGCTTCTGCCCGCTTTGCTCTCGGTCCTCCCTTTGCGAGGGCGTCGCGTTCAATCGCTCTCAAGTTCGTTGCTCAATCGCTTGGCCGACTTTGTCGTCGAACGGCAAAAGACAGTGCTTGCGGGCTTCAGCCTGGTCGCCATCGTCCTGGTCGCAGGCATACCTCGGATCGAATTTGGCGACAACCTGACTCGATTCTTCGACGAGAGCTACGAAGTCCGGCGCGACTCCGACTTCATCGTCGAGAACTTGACAGGACTTGACAAGCTGGAGTACTCGCTCGAGTCGGGACGAGAGGGCGGCATCACCGAACCGGAGTACCTTCGCAAAGTGGAGGCATTCGCCTCGTGGTTTCGACAGCAGCCGGAAGTGAGCCACGTCCAGGCATTCACGGACATCATGAAACGTCTCAATCGAAACTTGCACGGCGACGATCCGGATTTCTATCGGCTGCCGAATGACCCGGAGTTGGCCGCTCAGTATCTGTTGCTATACGAGCTCTCGCTACCCTTTGGTCGCGACCTGAACGATCGCATCAACATCGGCAAGTCCGCGACACGAATGGCGGCCACCGTCCGTGATGCGACGTCTCGGGACCTGCGGGAAGTCGAGATTCGGGCGCAAGAGTGGCTGCGCGCCAACGCGCCGAGTTTGCTTCAGGAAGCATCGGGACTCAGCACCATCGTGGCTTACATGACGCAGCGCAACATCAAGAGCATGCTGCTTGGCACCATCATCGCCATGGGTCTCATTTCCTTGATCCTGATCGGAGTGTTCAGGAGTCTGCGTATCGGATTGATCAGCTTCTTGCCCAACTTCGTCCCGGCCTTCCTGACCCTTGGGCTCTGGGGACATCTCGTGGGACGGATCGGGATAGTCTCTTCGGTTGTCTTGGCGGTCGTGTTTGGAATCATCGTGGACGACACGATTCACTTTCTGACCAAGTACCTTAGAGCACGCAAGGAAAAGCTTTCCCCTCCGGAAGCGGTCCGCTCCGCGTTTCGTACCGTCGGTCCTGCGCTTTGGACCACGACCGCGGTTCTGTCTGCAGGCTTCTTGGTGTTCGTTGCTTCCGGCTTCGAGTTGAGCTGGGTACTTGGCCTTCTGGTGGCGATTACTTTCATTTTTGCGTTGGCGACCGATTTCCTGCTCTTGCCGATTCTGCTCATGACCTTGGATAGAAAGAGATCAACGGGCGAGACCTTGCAGCGGGAACGAGCGCTTTCCCAAGCACCCGAATCCTCCTCAAACTCGCTGTAGGGAGATCGCAATGCGCACGGGACGAGTTGTCATTATCGGTGGTGGAACTGCCGGCCTGAGTGCCGCTTACACCTTGAAGAAGCGTGGCATCGAGGCCATCGTTCTAGAAGCGGATGACCGTGTCGGCGGAAGGATGGGCGGAGACCGCGTGGGCGGATTCTCGCTGGACCAGGGAGCAGACTTCTTCACACCCTCTCACGATGTCGCACTACGATTGTGCGACGAGTTGGGATTGCGCTTGGTGCTGGCGCCTATGAAGCTTGGCTGGTTCAGAAGAGGTCGCTTTGTCACGACCTGTCCCAGCAAGACCATCGGTGGGCTTTTCCGAAACCTCCGCGCCTTGAAGGCATGTGGAATGCTGTCCCCGCGGGCGATGCGCACGATCCTCAGGCTTGTCCGGACAATCGAGAGCAATTCGGAGCACCTGACCTTTTCCAGCGAGTCGCACGCTGCCGAAATGGACGGAGACGAAAGTGTTCTTGAGTATCTGACAAGACTGGGCGCCCCGCGAGAAATGGTGACAACCATGAAGGGTTTTCTCGAATTGACAATGGCCGACCTGGATCAGATGGGGACCGCGTACGCGCTGACGATCATGGGCGAGGTCATGTTGAAGCCCGACCAGCAACGAATGCCGGAGAGGGGGGTCGGATCCCTTACTCACGCGCTCGCCGATAACTGCGGTGACCGTGTAAGCGTTGCAACACCGGTCAGGCATGTGACGATCAAGGACGGGACTGCAACCGGTGTCGTCGCGGACAGCGGCACGATCGATGCGGACGCGGTGATTTGCGCAACCTCCGCCACCGTCGCTCTGGACATCATTCCGGACCTCCCGGAGGATGTGCGTCTGGCCCTGGGCAGGGTCACATACTCTCGGGGATGTCGGGTGGTGATCGGCCTCGACCGTCCGCCACTTCCACCCGGCTTGCACGGGGTGCTGTACCCGGAGGACATGACGCCTCTGCTGCTGGACCGAACGATCAACCTGCCCGCCTGTGCGCCTGCTGGAAAGAGCACTCTCGACCTGCTCGTCGGCCGTGACCGCGCCGAGGAATTGTTTCCCTTGGACGACGAGGAGGTAAGACGCCAGCTCCTTCGCGATGCGAGACGGAATCCCTATCCCGGCTCCAACCTCCCAGGCGATGACGACGGCATATTCACCCGCGTGTATAGGTGGAGAGAAGCCGTGTGTGCCGCACCTCCCGGCATGCTGACGACGATCGCCGAGATGCGCAGGAGAAACAGCCTGCAAGGTACAAACCTGTTCCTCGCTGGCGACTACATGCGAATGCCCAGTGTGAACGGCGCACTCGGCAGTGGAGTGGATACCGCAAATGAGGTTGCCGATTGGCTCGCCTCTCGTGCCTGACAAGCATCGACAAAGGCTGTGATGACTGAGTTGATCCGGTGACTGGTTCTGTTCTTGGCTGATCCTAGGTCCATATCCAAACCGATCGCCGCTTCCACCAATCGATCCTTCTGCACCGGAACTTGCGACGCCGCCACCCAACGCGGTTTCGAAGACAGACGCAGTCGCTCAGCCTTGACTTGGAAAACCTCTTGCGCAACAGCACGAGCTCGTCCACAGCCGTGCCAAGCCTTGAACCGAGGCAGGTCGCCGCCCGAGAAAGCGCGTTTCCAAGCGTCCGCCTGGTGCTTGAGCGCGTAACAGGGGGTGCGCGGAGACGGCGTCTCGCGCTGAACTGTGGAGATCCGCTCGCCCATGGATTGGACGCTCACCGAAGGCTGGGCAGGCTGGTCCTCGATGAATCCGATGTCGAACATCGCCTTGCACGCCCTGAAAACCTAGTGGTCCCGCTTGCTGCAAGCAAGGCAAGAGTTTTGGACGTGCCAGCGAGTTTCCGGCACCTGTCCCGTGTACCCGGATGAAGCCGAAAGGTGACGGCTCGAGAGTCCATGGAACGCTCCACGCAGATGGTCAACCTTTCACCACCGAATCCTGCAGCCGGGTGCGGCATTTTGTGTCGCACTTGCAATCAGCGATGCAGGCTCCAATAGAATCTCCACTGTTGCATTCAGTCGCCCTCGTAGGCATGTGACGTTCGTTGTAACCGAACCCTGCATCAAGTGCAAGCTGACCGACTGCGTGGAGGTCTGTCCAGTGGATTGCTTTTACGAAGGGCCCAACATGCTCGTCATCCATCCGGATGAGTGCATTCACTGCGCGCTGTGCGAACCCGAGTGTCCCGTGGACGCCATCCGCTCGGACGACGAACTCCCCGAGGACCAACTGGAGTTCCTGGAGCTCAACTTGGAACTCGCGGAAGTCTGGCCGAACATCAACGTGAAGAAGGACGCGCCGAAGGACGAAGCAGAGTGGCGGGACGTGCGCAACAAGCGCAAGTACTTGGAACGATGACGCGTCGCCATCGCAGCAGTCTTCGTTGCTTCTAGTACCCCGGCAGGAGCGTGGCCGGATTTGTCGGGTCTCCCCCCTGCCTTCTGATCTCGAAGTGAAACCGCCGATCTGCCTCTGCGGTCGCGTTGACCGTCGCCAGTCGATCGCCACGCCGGACCTGCTCCTCTTCCCGAATTGCGGGATCGACATTGAAGCCGTAGATCGAAACGTACCCATCTTCGTGATACAGGATCACGTAGTGCTTGAAGTCGATCAGCCCCGGTCCGACATACTCTGCTCTGCCCGAGGCGGCAGCCACGATGTTCGTGCCCCGAGGCAACACGTAATCGACTCCCTTGCGTGACGCTGTGTAGCCGAACTTGGGCCTCACCCTCACGGGCCATTGCCAGCCTGGCTTGCCCTGCGAACCAGGCGCTGCGGTCCCTGCATTCCCTGGCGCGCCGGGACCGACCACCACAGTTGGAGGCGGTCCGCGTCGAGGAGCCTCTTGAGAGTTGGGAGGCGTCCCCGATGGATCCGCCGCAGGCACGGATTCGGATGAATCATCGTCGCTTGCCCGAGGTGCTGGATCGCTCCGCGGGTAATCCCGACCCCTCAGTCCTGCTGCCGCGTCCTCGAGTTCGATCGGATCGGTGGGAACAGCTTCCGCGAATTTGATGGACGCGATGAGCCTTCCCTCGTCATCCAGATGGAATCCCGGATAGATCAAGAGTCGCATGCCCGGAATGATGTTGTCTGGTTCGTTCAGCTTGTTCAGAGCTGCGAGGGTCTTCCAGTTGGTTTCGTGAACTCTGGAAATCTTCGAGAGCGTGTCTCCCGTCTGCACCACATAGAACAAGCGGGAATCAACCTGCTTCTCCTCTGTAGCTCCCGACGTGTCGTACACTAGAACCGGTGGCGAGCGGCCGCACGCGCTTAGAAGCGCAGCCATCATCAAGACTGCGCCAGCAAACAGGCGCATTGCCCGGAAGGCGGAAATCGCGCTGGAGTACGAACTCCGGATTCGCTCACACACAACTAACGTGGGCATCGCATTCCTTTCCAAGTTGGTCCGTGCAAGCCATCCATGCTTGCACTGTTCAATGTTAGGATCAGGACCGTCGCTTCGCTCGGAATCTGGTTCGTTTTCGCTTCGCACTCTTGATCCGCCTCGAGCACGGCGCGGCGTGAGTGCCGTTGCTCCGTTCGACCGTTCACGCCTGCACACCCTCTCGCATCGGCACGAACACCACATCCGCAACATGCCGCGTGTGCCAACGCCTGCCTCTTCGGTCCACAACCAAGAGGTCCTGCGAGATCGAGGAACCGGCCACCGGGATCACCATTCTGCCTCCGTCCCTCAATTGCTCCTTCAGGGCCTGCGGCACGGATGCGGCAGCCGCAGTGACGACGATGGCGTCGTATGGAGCGTGCTCCTCCCAACCCTCATGCCCGTCATCGAGTTTCTGCCGGACGTTTTCTACGCCAAGTTCCGCGAACAGCGCTCTAGTCCTGCGCTCGAGGGGTTCGATCCGCTCAACCGAGTAAACCGAATCGACGAGCATGGACAGCACCGCCGCCTGGTAGCCGGATCCGGTGCCTATCTCCAGCACGGACTTCGGTTCAATCTCCATTGCTGCCTGCGACATCAACGCAACGATGAAGGGCTGGGAGATGGTCTGTCCGTATCCGATGGATAGAGGTCGATTCTCGTAGGCCCGGTGGGCCAGCGCCTCTTCCACGATCAGATGGCGCGGGATGGCGCGCAACGCGTTCAGGACGCGTTTCTCATGGATGCCGCAGTCCCGTACCGTCGCGACCATTCGCTCTCTCGTGCGGGCCGAAGTCATCCCGACACCCCGCAACGCACTCGAGTGCAATGCTGCGTCTCCGAGTAATCGATCCACTCCCGAATCGCCGAGGTGGCGTAGGTTCCGGCGGGAAGCGAAAAGTTCAATTGAAGATCATCCCCCTGCGCATCCAGATCTACTTCCTCGGGAATGCAACCGAGAACGCGTCGCTCCTGCCTCAATCCAATGCCGGGCTGCCACGGCATCTTCGCAGTCTCGGGGCGTACCGCGAGTGGGCGGCCTTCCGCGACCCCAAAGCGGACCTGTCGGCACCCCGTCCACCAGTGCGTCTCCCCGCTGTGGGGTGTTCCAGTGACCTGCGTCTACCCGGTTTGCCAGCAGGTCGTTGAACATCAGACTCCGCAACGTGGAGATGTGCAGCGAGCGAGCAAATCGGCGCGTTGGCGGCTGTCCCTTGCGCGCCCAGTCCAACGCCGCAGAAATGTTGTTCGCATTCCGTCCGAATCTCTGAGGTCCGAAGTAGTTCGGGAAGTGCGCCCGGCCGAATCCGTCCCGAAATTCCCGAAAGGAGCCACGAAACTCTCGGATGACGATCTCGAACCGGTTGCCCGCGTGATCGCCGCGCCTCAATTTCTTCCTGTGACGGCAGCTGCGCAAGATGGCGAGACCGTCCACTGCAAGCCGGGGCTCGCTGAGAGGCGTGCGCACGCTGAACCATTGGCGCGTCACCGCACAGCGGTCCTTCATGCCCGCGAAGGAGACATCCACCCGTGAAACTCCGAACGCACGGGCCAGCAGAGACTGTGCGGCAACAGTCGTGATTTCCACCTTTTCGGTCAGGAGGTAGAGGTGCTCACCTTCGCCGGCAAGCGGCGTCTCGAACAGCTCGTGAACACGAAAGTCCTGAGGACTCCTTCGAAGCACGCCCGTCCCGATCGCCGCTCCGCGAGCGCGAACCCACTCAGGGGGCCACGCCTGGGTTGACGACAACGTAGAAATCCTCACCCCGCTTGATCATGCCGAGTTCCCTGCGGGCGAGAGCCTCTACCGGTTCTGTCCCCTGTCGCAAAGCCATGACCTGGCGGCGCAAGCGATCGTTTCTCTCGTGCAACCTGCTGTTGTACTCCTCTTCCGCCTGGATCTGGACTCGAAGTTCCTGCACCGCGAAGTGACCGCTTCGACCCGTCCAGTACGAGTATTGCAGCGCCACCAACACCGCCAGGATGCAAACTACCAAGGTCTTCATGCTGCTCTCCCCATGGCCATGTGACGAAATTCGGCCCCGCCGAGGTACGGCAGAGCCGGCTCCATTCGGCTGATGCGGAGCAGGCGGTTGTACTTTGCGACCCGCTCCGAACGGCTCGCCGACCCGGTCTTGATTTGACCCGACCCGGTGGCTACGGCAAGATCAGCGATGGTCGTGTCCTCGGTTTCTCCGGAACGATGCGAAATCACCGTGGCATAGCCACGCTCCTGTGCAAGCCGAACCACGTCCAGGGTCTCGGTCAGAGTGCCTATCTGGTTCAGCTTGATCAAGATCGCGTTCGCGACTCCCTGTTCGACACCCTTGCGCAGCCGATCCGGATGCGTGACGAAGACGTCATCTCCCACAAGCTGGATGCGGCCGCCGAGCTGGCGTGTGTGCCGTATCCAGGATTCCCAGTCCGTCTCCGCCATGCCGTCTTCGATGGAGACGATCGGGAAGCGGTCGCAAAGGTCCCGCAGATAGTCGCCGAACTCCGTTCCCGAAAACGTCCTGCCGCTACGCAACGTGTAGCTGTCCGACCGGTAGAGCTCCGACGCCGCGACATCCACCGCGAGCGCGACATCCTTCGCCGGTTGCAAGCCAGCCCGTTCGATGGCCTGCAAGAGCAACTCCAACGCGTGTTCGTCCGAAGGCAGGTCGGGTGCGAATCCGCCCTCGTCCCCAACACCGGTCGAGAGCCCCCTGTGCAGAAGCTCCGCCTTCAGCGCGTGAAACACCTCAACTCCGACCCGAAGGCCCTCCTCGAACGTTCCCCCACGGAGCGGAACGACCATGAACTCCTGGACGTCCACGTTGTTGTCGGCGTGGACGCCTCCATTCAGGATGTTCAGCATGGGCACGGGAAGCCGGGGCTCTGCCGATCCCGCAAGCTCCGCAAGATACCTGTAGAGCGGAGCGCCCCGTGAGAACGCCACGGCCCTCGCGGTCGCAAGGGACACGCCGAGCATGGCATTGGCGCCCAATCGTACCTTGTTCGCCGTTCCGTCAAGCTCCCGGAGCGCGTCATCTACGGAACGCTGATCGCTGGCGTCCATTTCCCGGAGTCGTGGAGCAATCTCGGTGCACACGGACTCGACCGCCCTCAACACGCCCTTCTTGAGATAGCGTCCGGGATCTCCGTCGCGCAACTCGAGCGCTTCTCCCGCGCCCACCGATGCGCCCGACGGAACCATGCCGCGACCGACTGCGCCGTCGTCCAACTGGACCGACGCCTCGATGGTGGGGTTCCCTCGGGAATCGAGAATCTCCATGGCGGACACGTCGCGAATGCTGGTCATGGCGCGAGCCTCTCCAAGCAGTCCCGACCCTTCACAACGTCATCGATCTCGAGCAGCGATTCCAACAACGGCCGCATCAGATGCAGCGGCCAAGAATTCGGGCCGTCGGACCTGGCCTCGTCGGGCCTCGCATGGCCCTCGGCGAACAGTCCTGCAATGCCGACGGCGACGGCCGCCCTGGCCAACGGCGGAACCATCTCCCGCTGACCACCGGACACGGATCCCTTGCCTCCCGGCATCTGGACGGAGTGCGTCGCGTCGTACACGACAGGACAGCCGGTGTCCCGAAGCACTGGCAGCGAACGCATGTCCGAGACCAAGTTGTTGTACCCGAAACTGGCTCCCCGTTCGCAAACGAGGATTCGCTCATTCCCCGTGGATTTCGCCTTCGCCACCACGTGATGCATGTCCCACGGCGCGAGGAACTGTCCCTTCTTGATATTGACAGGAAGCCCGGCCGAGCAGACCTTCACGATGTAGTCGGTCTGGCGGCACAGGAACGCGGGCGTCTGAAGCACCGAGACGACACTGGCAACCTCGTCGATGGGGGTGAACTCGTGGACATCGGTCAGCACGGGAACGCCAACGTCGTCCTTCACCTTCTGAAGAATCTGAAGGCCGTAGTCGAGCCCCCTCCCGCGGAAACTCTGAAGTGACGAACGGTTGGCCTTGTCGAATGAACTCTTGAAGATGTAGAGGATGCCAAGATCCTGGGCGATCTCGCTAAGCGTTCCCGCCGTTTCCATGGCAAGAGCTTCGTCTTCGATGACGCATGGCCCCGAAATCAGAAACAGTCGCCGGTCATTGCCGATCGGCACGTCGAACAGTTCCATGGGCTAAATCGCCATTTGGATCAGTTCGGCCGGCGAACGCGAACTCGCGTACGTCACTGCCGCGCTCACGAATCCGCGGAACAGCGGATGCGCCTTCACCGGCGCCGAGGTGAATTCGGGATGGAACTGACAAGCCACGAACCAACGGTGCGAAGGAATCTCGACGATTTCCACGAGGTTCTCGTCGTGGCTCCTGCCCGCCACTCTCATGCCGGTGCGTTCGAGTCTTTCCACGTATCGATTGTTGACCTCGTACCGATGCCGATGTCGTTCGAGCACCGCTTCCGAACCGTACAACTCCTTAGCGAGCGACCCTGGCTGCAGCCGGCATGCTTGGGCGCCAAGTCGCATGGTGCCTCCCAAGTCCTCGTTGCTGTCCCGAACCACCGTTTCGCCACCCAGGTCCTGCCACTCGGTGATCAGCGCTATCACCGGGTGCTTCGTTGCTTGGTCGAACTCGGTGGAGTCGGCATTCTCCAATCCCGCGACGCTTCGCGCGAACACGATGACCGCCGCCTGCATGCCCAGACATATGCCCAGGTACGGCACGTTGTTTTCGCGCGCGAAGCGCGCCGCCTCCACCTTTCCTGAGATCCCTCGCTCGCCGAACCCGCCGGGAACCAGCACGCCGTGAACCTGGTCCAGCACGCTCGGGCCATCGGTTTCCAGCCGCTCGGCGTCGACGTACTCGATCTCGATGGACGTTCGAGTCTCAATGCCTGCATGGCATATCGCCTCGTTCAAGGACTTGTAAGCATCCTTCAGATCCAGGTACTTGCCGACGACAGCAATGCGAGTCTCTTGGTCAGGATGCTGGAGTGCATGGCACACGCGAGTCCAGCCTTCAAGGTCCGCAGGGCAGCAGCTGAGATTGAGTTTCTCGACCACCAGGTCATCCAATCCCTGTTCGTTGAGGATCAACGGGATCTCGTAGATCGACTGCGCGTTCTGCAATGCGATGACCGCTTCCTCCTCCACGTTCGCGAATAGGCCAATCTTCGCCCGGGCATCGTCCGGAAGCGCTCGGTCCTCGCAACGGCAAATCAGTATGTCCGGATGCAGACCGACAGATCTAAGCTCCTTGACCGAGTGCTGGGTCGGCTTGGTCTTCGTTTCACCCGAAGACGCGACGAAAGGAACCAACGTGACGTGAATGGACAGCGAATTGTGACGCCCCACCTCCAGCCTGACTTGACGGATTGCCTCCAGGAAAGGCTGCGACTCGATGTCACCAACGGTCCCGCCAGTCTCCACCACGAGAACATCCTGACCGTCCGCGACTTCCCGCATTCGGCGCTTGATCTCATCGGTGACGTGCGGGATGACCTGCACGGTGGCTCCCAAGTAATCGCCCCGACGTTCGCGCCTAATGACCTCGGCATACACGCTGCCTGTCGTGAAGTTGTTGTGTCGACTCATCCGACCGCGAAGGAACCGTTCGTAATGGCCGAGATCCAGGTCTGTTTCCGCGCCGTCCTCCGTCACGAACACCTCGCCGTGCTGGTAGGGGCTCATGGTGCCCGGATCAACGTTGATGTAGGGATCCATCTTCAGGATCGTGACCCGCAGACCACGCGCTTCGAGAATGGCGGCCAGCGCAGAACTCACGACGCCCTTGCCAACCGAGGAAACCACTCCGCCGGTCACAAATACGAAGCGAGTCAACGGAAATTCCTCATACACCAGCCGAACGGGTACCGCGCCCGTATCCGACGGGAGCATAGAATAACAAATCGCACGCTCGATCGCAATTCGATTCTCTCCGGCTCCGCGTTGCGAGCCACGGTTCTCTGACGTCCCGATTCCGTCGCTTGCGCCGAACGCGGCGCTCGTTGCCTGTCGGAGACTCCGGCTCCGAGGAGTGTCGGGAATCCTTCTGGTAGCGCCCAATTGGCCGCTACCCAGGTTCACTGAGCCAGATCCGAAACGGCCCCGTCGAAGTACCCGGACGCGCGCGGCACGTCACCCTGCCACAAGCCATCGTTCGGAAACCAGACAGGCAACAGTCCCGAAGGTCGAAGCAGCGCAGGGTCGGCGGCGATGTTCGGAACTGCGGCGACTCGACCGCTGAGTTCCACAACCGGCCAACGATCTCGGAGCCAAGGGGCGACTCCATGTTCCTGAAACAGCCGGGACACTCTCTTCGTCGCTCCCTGGGAGCGCACTCGATCTTCGCCTGTGCGGCTCCGCAGGAGCACGTCCTCAGCTCTCGGCAAACCCCAGTCCGCGTCCACCCATTCGAGCCGACCGCAAGCGCCCACGCATGACTCGCCGACGTAAGCGCTCGAGGCGCACAGTGTGTCGCATCCAGCAACCACATGGAGTGCAGAACCGTACCTGCAGACGGAGTGACGATCGGAGACTCGGATCTCCGGAGTTCGATCGGGTCCTGCTTGCGCCTGGGCGAGCACTTCCTGCACGATTCCATTCGAGGGGACTTCACCATAGGCAGCAAGCCAGCCTCTGATCCCTCTGAGGCACCCCTCGACGCTCGCGGAGAAAAGACTGTCAAGTCTCATGGGGGCCCGTCGCATCGGGACCAAGGGCTCTGGGGCGACAGATTCCAGCGAGGTGCGGAACTGCGGAAACCGACGATCCAGCTCAGGAAACAGGCAGCGTCGGATCCAGTTTCGATCGAACGTGGTGTCCTCGTTGCTCGGATCCTCCAGCCACGATAGGCGCGATTTGATGGCGTGCCTTCTTAGAGTCTCACGTCGTGCGTCCAGGAACGGGCGCACAAGAGTGCCCTGTCCGAGCTCTCGTTCCCTGGGGACGCCCACGACCGCCCGGCCAGTGAGCAGTTGCCACATCCGCGTCTCGTCGACGTCGTCAGCGTGGTGAGCAATGGCAATGCCGTCACCCGGATGCAGCAAGGAACTCCATGCCTCGTACCGTTCCGTGCGCGCCGCCATTTCCACGTTTCCGACCAACGGCCCGAGGACTCTGCAGACGAACCCCACTCCCAGTCGCTCAGCATGTTGCTCGCAGTGAGACTGCCAGCTGTCCGAGTCAGGATGCAGTCCGTGGATGACGTGGACGGCCGTGATCTTGCGCCGACCGAATCTCGCGGCCAGTGAGAGCAGCACCGAGGAATCCAGACCTCCGCTGTAAGCGACCAACAACCGTCGGAAACGCCCAACCACCGTCCTTACGCGCTTCTCGACGGAACTGATGTCACACATCACGAACGCCTCTTCGAGTACTCGAAGCGAGCTCGTGCTTG
>JAGWBL010000225.1 GCA_021295935.1 Pseudomonadales bacterium | reverse complement strand
CGAATGGCGATTTCTCCGGAAGTTCTCACCCTACCAGAGACTACGAGAACGACCAGACTATCCCCAGACCTTGATCATGTCTTCCACCCGCGACGACCGGGTCCATCCGGGGCATGCGCGCAAGATGGCAGCCAAGCTCGCGGAAATGCGAAAACCCGTTGCCTACTACGAGACCACCGAGGGAGGGCATGCTGCCGCTGTCGACAACGAGCAACGCGCGTTCATGTGGACATTGAGCATGGAGTTTCTTTGGGATGCGCTCGACCCGCCAGAAGAATAGCCGCCAGTTCACTTCGTGGGTTCTTCACCAACCTTCGGTCCACAAGAGATTCGGGTCAACGGCGTGCTCCAGGACAGCGAGTCTCTGATCCCGGATCGAACGCCGAGCCGCCTCGCCGCTTGATCCCTGGGGTCGTATAGCACGCAGTGATTCAACCAGGCAACGCCATTGAGTCTCGCAGACATCCGTGAGCTGGACAACCACCTTGAGTGCATGCGCGAACCGATCTCCCGGCCTTAGGGCTCCCACGCCTTTCTCCAGGAAATCCAACACGAATGTCGCGGTCGAACCGCTTCCAGGCGCGAACTCGCCCATCCAGAGCCTGCAGATCGAAAACGCCTCCACGTCCCCCGCCAGCTCACGCGTCCTTGAAGGCGCACGCAGTCTGTTCAAGGTCAGCGACACCGGATTCTCGCTGTTGCTGTCTCCGAAGGGTCGCAATCTCTCACGCACGAGGCGTGATCGACAGGAACCGTAGCGACTCTCCCCCTGCAAGTAGCCCATTGCCCCGAACACCGCATCCCCGCTCAACGACCGGCGACGCACCAGTTCAATCAACCGCGGGAGATCGAGCAACCCAAACCAGTCCGCCGCGACATGGCCCTCCAACAGCACCTCAAAGAACCGAGCCGGTTCCGGGGCGTCCGCGGCACGGTTCAGTTCGTTCCAGACCCGCTCGCCGCTCAGCTCCTCCAGACCTGGCGCCATGGATTGCAGCAGCGCAAGTGTCTCCGGCGCTACGCGGAATCCCGGCAATTCAGCCGCGAAGCGCGCCACCCGATACACGCGCAGCGGATCCTCGCCAAAGGCATTGGAAACATGCCTCAACACTCGATCTCCTATGTCGCGCTCACCTCCCCAGGGATCGATCAGCCGACCTGACTCATCCATCGCCATGGCGTTGACTGTCAGGTCGCGACGGCGAAGATCGTCCTCGAGCGTGACTCCTTCCGTCCATGTCGAGAACCCCCGATGCCCCCGGCCGGTCTTGGATTCACCGCGGGCCAGGGCATGTTGCTCTCGGGTCCTTGGGTGCAAGAACACCGGAAAGGACTGTCCGACGCGAACAAATCCCGCCTCCAGCATCTCCTGCTCCGAGGATCCGACGACCACCCAGTCCCGCTCGCGTGGAGCTCTCTGCAGCAGACCGTCCCGAACGGCGCCTCCGACAAGGTAGCGGTTCACCAAGCCTGGTCCGAGGGCACGCACGGCACGGCAACCCGAACGTGGTCGCCAACGGACACGTCAAGACGGTACGCAGTGAGCGTGCCTCCCCAGACACATGCAGTGTCAATCGCGTGGATGCCAGGATGCCCGGTGTGGCCGCCGAGCGAGGCCCAGTGCCCAAAGACCTGGGGCTCACGGATCTGGGTCGGAAACGCAAACCACGCTTCGAAGCCTGAAGGACCCTGCGGTCCAGCGCCCTTGAACGCGAAGTCGAGAGTGCCGTCTCGCGCGACGAACCGCATGCGGGTGAAATAGTTGGTGATCGATCGCCGCCGATCCATGCCTCTCAGTTCGGCGGACCAGCAACGTGGCTGGTTGCCGTACATCTTCCTGAAGAATCTTCGGAACTTCGGTCCCGCAAGCGCCCTTTCCAATCTTCGAGCATCGAGGTCCCAAACATGTGGAACGCCTGCGTGTCTAATGACATGCCCGTTCGACTCGATCAAAATCGGCAACTGCCGCAACCACTCGCAGAGCTCATCACAGTCGGGGGCCTCCAGAACATCGTGGATGGTGTCCTGTCGCTTTGCCGCATGTCCGCCGTAGCCGATCGCAAGGAGATGCAGATCGTGGTTGCCGAGGACCGATGTGGCACCCGCTGGCGAGAGATCCCTGACGAACCGCAGGACTTCTAGAGATCGAGCTCCGCGATTCACGAGATCGCCGACGAAGACCAGCTGGTCCCGGTCGCCATTGAACTCGATCTTGTCCAAGAGGGACCGGAGACTGGCGTAGCATCCCT